>DASQZE010000024.1:0-3178 GCA_035638875.1 Longimicrobium sp. | reverse complement strand
CGCACTCACGCACTCACGCACTCACGCACTCACGCACTCACGCACTCACGCACTCACGCACTCACGCACTCATCACTTCGTCCCGAACAACCGGTCGCCGGCGTCGCCGAGGCCGGGGAGGATGTAGCCCAGGTCGTTCAGCTCGCGGTCCAGGGCCGCGGTGTACACGTGCACGTCGGGGTGGTCGTCCAGCATGCGCTGCACGCCCTCCGGCGCGGCCACCAGGCACACGAACCGCACGCGGCTGGCCCCGCTGCGCTTGAGCGACGCCGTCGCGGCGGACGCCGAGCCACCCGTGGCCAGCATGGGATCCAGCAGGATGAAGTCGCGGTTCTCGGGCTCCGGCGGGATCTTGAAGTAGTAGTCCACCGGCTGCAGCGTGTCGTGGTCGCGAAACAGGCCGATGTGCCCCACCCGCGCGGACGGGATCAGCCGCACCACGCCGTCCACCATCCCCAGCCCCGCGCGCAGGATGGGCACCACGGTGAGCTTCTTTCCGCTCAGCTTCATCTCCGTGGTGGTCTCCAGCGGCGTCTCGATCTCCACGGGGGCCAGCGGCAGGTCCTTGGTGACCTCGTAGGCCATGAGCATGGCGATTTCGTCCACCAGCTCCTTGAACTTCTTTTTGCTGGTTTCCTTGTCGCGGAGTACGGCGAGCTTGTGGCGCACCAGCGGGTGCTGGACGACCGTCAGGTTGGGAAACTGATGAGGCATGAAAATCTCCGCTGTAGTCGGGTGGCGGCGCCAAGCTACGCGCACCCGCGCGGCCCCCGCAACCTGCCCGATTGCCTCCAAGCGATGATGGCCGTAATGTAATCCTCGGCACGCTGTCGCGACCCTCACCAATCGCGCCGATCTCCATCCACAGAGACCCTTTCACATCGCCGATGACACACGACCTCCGCGGCCGCCTCGCCGCACTGGGCCTGGAGCTTCCTCGCCCCAGCACGCCGGGCGCGAACTACGTGCAGTGGGTGCGCACGGGCGACCTGGTCTTTCTCACGGGGCAGTTGAGCCAGTGGAACGGTGAGCGGCGCTTCGTGGGCAAGCTGGGGCGCGAGTTCGGCGTGGAGCAGGGGCAGGAGGCGGCGCGGCTGTGCGCCCTGAACCTGCTCGCGCACCTGGAGACGGCGGTGGATGGGGATTGGTCGCGCGTCGTCCGCTGTGTGCGCGTGGCGGGATTCGTGAACGGCACGCCGGACTTCACGGAGCAGTCGCAGGTGATCAACGGCGCGTCGGACCTGTTCGTGGAGGCGCTGGGCGATGCGGGCAGGCACACGCGCATGGCCGTGGGCGTCGCCGCGCTGCCCTACGACGTCGCGGTGGAGGTGGATGCTGTGTTCGAGGTGCGCTGAGGGCGATCGTGGGCTGCGTTGTCTATGACGCGCCCCATGATGTCATTCCGAAGGAGGAACGACTGAGGAATCTACTCACCCGTGGCAGGTGAGCCGCCCGCGCCCCGGACCTCCGCCCGTGCACGTCATCCCGCCGGGCGATCGCGAAACGGGATGGCTCCGGGCCGGTCGCGACGATCGGTCACGGGAGAGGAGATCCTTCGGTCGGCGCCATGGGTCCGTGAGCGGGCGAGTGGCGGCGGCGCCTCCCTCAGGAAGACAAAACCGCGTAACGGGCGATCCGCACGGAAAAAGCGCCGGGGCGATTGCTCGCCCCGGCGCGTTTCATCCCCCGTATCCCGACGCGTCCGTCAGACGCCGCGCTCGTTGTCGCGGGACGGGTCCTGGTGCGGCTTCAGCGGCAGGTCGGCGGCCTCCAGGGCCCGCTCCACGCCGGGCTTGAGGCCCTCGCCCACGCGCGCCTGCGAGTTCATGGCCTGCGGCTGCTCGGGCACCGAAACCGCGTGCTTGCCGTACGGGCTCTGGTTGTCGAGCTCGTCCTCGCGGAAGTTCGTGGGGTTGGGCACGTCGCCGTCGTGCGGATCGCCCACGCGCGGCTGGCTGTGCATGCCCTCGTCCTCGAACTGGGCGCGGTCGGCCTGCTCCATCGCCGCCTCGCGCTGATGATGCGAATCGTCCCTGCGGGCCGGGTCGGTCTCCTCGCCCTGGCGGCGGCTTCCCATGCCCGACTGGTGGCCGGTCCACTCTCCACTCATCTCGAATTCCTCGTCGCTGTCGTCAACGCGCGGGTGCAGACGCGCCCGTTCGGCCTCGATCTCCATCCGGTTCACCACCGTCGCCACCCCCCCTACCGACTGCGCCACCGCCACGGCATGCGCCGCCTCGGCGCGGGTGTACACGGAACCCGACAGCTCCACAATCCCCTCGCTGATGGCGCCCACGTCGATGCCGCGCTCCGCGAGCACGCCGTCGTCCAGGAACGCATCCAGCACGGCGTCTTCCAGCAGCAGGAGCTCGTCCGCCACCTGCGGCGGGCGCGGCGTGCGGCCCGGGCGGTCCGGCTCGTCGGCGCGCTCCGGCCCGCGCCGCCGCACACGCGACGGCACCTCGCTCAGCACGCGCGACACCGCCTCGCGCGCCGGGGCGCCAAAGCCGCGCAGGAGGAACGCGCCGATGGCCATTCCGCCCAGCGCACCGAGCGTGTAGGCCAGCCGGTGGTTCGCCGGCTCCTCGAGCTCCACCACGTACTGCCGGTCCTGCCGCTTCTTGCTCTGGGTGTCGTCCGTCATGGTCCGGTCGTCGTAAGGCGCGTCGTGGCAAACGAATGAGCCGTCCGGAAGTGCAATTCGCGTTCCGTGCGGTTCCTCGTGTTTTTCACCCCATGCACGCGGATGCGGCTCCCTCCTACGGGCTCGGGGGCGGCGTGGCGGGCGGGCCCTTCTGCTCGCGCTCGCGATCGTTGCGCTCGCGGATGGCGCGGCCGCGGTCGCGCAGGTACCGCTCGCGCTCCGTCTGCTCCGCCTGGCGGTCGATCTCGCGGCGCTGGTCGCGCTCGCGGCGCGCCGCGTCCTCGCGGTCGCGGGCGCTACGGGGAATGGGCACCGGCACGGGGACGGGAACGTTGCGCCCGCCCAGCACCGGCCCGCGCTCGTTGATTCCCCACTTGCGCCCGTTGCGGTCGGTAAAGGTCCAGTCGTTGGCGCGCCGACGGCGCTCGGCCTCGCCCACCATGCTGTCGTTGACCGCGTTGATGCGCCCCTCGAAGTGCGCCTGGTAGCGCTTCTCGTCCGTCGGGATGCGCTCGGGGACCTCCGTGGGCGTCA
>DASQZE010000023.1:0-2978 GCA_035638875.1 Longimicrobium sp. | reverse complement strand
CTCTCCGCCGCTCTCGGCGTGGAGCTGGATGCGAAACCGCAGACGGAGCGGAATCCGCTGACGGCGTGGCTGGACGAGCTGGCGCTGTGGGGCAAGGGCGCGGCGGAGAAGCAGGTGCCGGCCCCCGTCTTCACCCTGCGCCGCGCGCTGCTGGCGCGGTTCATCAACCGCCTGTTCGCCACGGACGGCTGGGCGACGGTCCTGACGAGCGGGCAGGCGCAGGTGGGCTACGCCAGCGTGAGCGAGCGCCTCGCCCGGCAGGTGCAGCACCTGCTGCTGCGCTTCGGCGTCGTCGCGAGCCTGCGGAAGCGCCGGGTGAAGTACGCGGGCGGGCGCCGCGACGCGTGGCAGCTGGACGTGACGGACGCGCGCTCGCTGCGCACCTTTGTCCGGGAGATCGGCATCTTCGGCAAGGAGCTGGCGGTCGCGCGGGTGGAGCGGGCAGTGGAGGAGAAGCGGTATCAGACGAATCGCGACCTGGTGCCCCGCGAGGTGTGGACGCGCATCGCGGACGCGAAGGGTGACGAGTCGTGGGTGTCGCTCGCGCGGCGGGCCGGGATCCGCGGCGTCCACAACATCCACGTGGGCCAGCGCGCCCTGACCCGCGACCGGCTCGCGGCCCTCGCCGGGGCCCTGGGGGACGCGGACCTCGCGGCCATGGCGGACAGCGACGTCTATTGGGACGAGGTGGTCTCCATCGAGCCGCTGGGGCTGAAGCAGGTGTACGACCTGACCGTTCCCGGCACGCACAACTTCGTGGCGAACGACGTGTGCGTGCACAACACGGCGTTCACGTTGAACATCGCGCAGCACGCGGCCATCGCCGAGGGCAAGTGCGTGGCGTTCTTCTCGCTGGAAATGAGCAAGGATTCGCTCGTGCAGCGACTACTCACGTCCGAGGCGCGGGTGGACGCGGGGCGCGTGCGCACGGGCCGGCTGCGCGACGACGACTATCCGCGGCTGGCGCAGGCGGCGGGGCTGCTGAACACGGCGCCCATCTTCATCGACGACACGCCGGGCATCTCGGTGCTGGAGATGCGGGCCAAGGCGCGGCGCCTCAAGTCCGACCGCGACGACCTGTCCATGATCATCGTGGACTACCTGCAGCTGATGACGGGCGGCAACAAGACGGAGAACCGCCAGCAGGAGGTGTCGGAGATCTCGCGGGGGCTCAAGGCGCTGGCCAAGGAGCTGGAGGTGCCCGTGGTGGCGCTTTCGCAGCTGTCCCGCGCCGTGGAGTCGCGCCCCGACAAGCGCCCGATGATGTCGGATCTACGTGAGTGCGTCACGGGGGATACGATCGTCTGGCTGGCGGACGGCCGGCGCGTGGCCATCCGCGAGCTGGTGGGGAGCACGCCGGAGGTGCTAAGCGTATCGGAGTCGGGTCGGATCGTCACGGCAGAGAGCGACCTCGTTTGGCCGGTGGGGCGTAAGCCGGTCTTCCGGGTTCAACTCGAGTGCGGAAAGCATATCCGGGCAACGGCCGAGCACCGGCTCCGTGGTCCGGCGGGCTGGGTTCACGTCTCGGACATCGGGCCGGGGGATTTGCTCGCAGTTTCGCGTGAATCGCTTTCTGCATCAGCGGAACTCGATTCCGCAGCCCTGCTGCAAGCCTCCGCCCCGCAGAACAGGTTCGCAGGCGCGACTTCGGCAGGGTTTCCCGCTTCGCTTCTCGCGGAGGCGGGCGCTTCGACGCTCCTGGAGGAGGCACCGCTGCGCGAGTGGGCGGAGAGCGACCTGTTCTGGGACCGCGTGGTGGAGGTCGTGGCGGAGGGCGAGGAAGAGGTGTTCGACCTCACCGTCCCGGAGACGGCGTGCTGGCTGGCTGATGGCATCGTGAGCCACAACTCGGGCGCCATCGAGCAGGACGCGGACGTCATCATGTTCCTGTTCCGCCCGGAATACTATCACGGACCGACGGACAAGGATGGCAACAGCCTGGAGGGCCGCGCGGAAGTGATCATCGGCAAGCAGCGTAACGGCGCCACGGGCACCATCAACCTGATGTTCCACAAGGAGTTCACGCGCTTCGAGAACTTCACGCGCCGCGCGGACGAGTTCGGCGGCTGACGGGAATCCGGCGCGCGCCATCGCCCGTTCGGCCGAGCCACGGCTCGCCCGAACGGGCGATTGTCTCTGGTGGACGGGACCGGTAGCCTGCATCTTCGCGCAGCATCAACGCAGGTCCACGCCCGCGGGAGACGGTCCATGATCGTGGAATACATCCGGTACGAGCTGGGAGACGCAGACGGCGAGGCGTTCGAGGCGGCGTACGCGCAGGCGGCGCCCTCGCTCGACGCGTCGCCGCACTGCCTGGCGTACGAGCTCACGCGGTGCGTGGACGCGCCGGGATCGTACATCCTTCGCATCGAGTGGGACTCGGCGGAGGGGCACATGCTGGGCTTTCGCCGCGGGCCCGAGTTCCCGGCGTTCTTTGCCGCCATCCGCCCGTACGTGGGGCAGATCGCGGAGATGCGCCACTACGCGCCGACGTCCCTCCGTGCGCGGAAGCAGGTGGCGGCGGCGGCGGCCTGAGGGCTGACGGCTGAGGGAACGCGGCTGGTGTGAATCTGCCGGGCGGGGCGGGCTGATGCGGGCAAAGCGAATGAATTCGCCGCAACAAACACACGAAGTCCGCCTGCGCGGACTGCCGGCTTCCGTTGTGGGGGCGGGCGATCGCGACGGCCGGAGGCGAACCGGTGTCCGCGGGATGCCTGCTGTCCTTGGTAGACAGGATGCTGCCGGCACGGGGACGGGATCCGCGTTTTTGCAAAGACAGGTCGTCGCTGCGCCGCACGGATTTCGCCCGGGCACATCATCCACCTGATCGCGTTCAGTAAGGGCGGCGCGGGCCGGGACAGCGCTTGTCGGGGGCATGGCCCGTGCGCGGGAGCCGCCGTCGAGTACGGGTGAGTAGATCTTTCAGTCGGCGCCATGGTTCCGGCACGGGATGGATCGGGCGGCGCCTCCCTCAGGAA
>DASQZE010000022.1:0-4110 GCA_035638875.1 Longimicrobium sp. | reverse complement strand
CAACGAGCGGGTGATGGTGGCCGTGAACGCCAGCGGCCGCGCGCTCCTGAGCCACACGCGCGTGCGGGGCCGGCTGGTGCTGCGGCTGGCCGTGGGCAACCTGCGGACGACCGAATCGCACGTGCGCGCCGCATGGGACCTGCTGCGCCAAACGGCGGCGAACGACATCGCAAGTGCTTGACACGCCGGGGGCTGCGGCGCAAGAATGACGGGCTGCCGCGTCCGCGCGGGCGCGGCTCCCCGCGGTGCCCCCTTCCCTTCTCCACGCGGCCCCCGTTGAACGGTCCATCCGCCGACTTCGCCGAATTGTTCACCCGCGAGCGGTGGGTGGTGATGCGCGAGCGCCATCGCCAGGCCATCCGCATGCGCTGGATGCTGGTGTTCCTCTCCATCGGCGTCGCGGGGCTGGGACGGCTGACGAACTCGCTGGAGATGAGCCTGGTGCACTCGCTCATCCTCAGCGGCATCATCGCCGCCACCAACGGCACCGCCGCCCTGCTGCACCGCGCCGGACGCTTCGCCCCCTGGCAGTTCTGGGGCGTGCAGCTGGTGGATACCGTCGTGCTCGCCGTCTTCACCTGGCTGCTGGGCGAGCGCGGCTACTTCGTGCTCCCCTACCTGGTGTTCGCCATCGGCGGATACGCGCTGGGGATGCCCCTCGCCGCGCGGGTGCAGCTGGCGGAGGCGTGCATCCTGTATCCCATCGGCCGCTGGGCGGGGATGGAGTTCCAGGGGGGCCCGCCGTTCTGGATCGTCCTTTTCGAGCTGCTGTTCCTGGCCGGCACGGGCTACCTGGCCACGAGCGGCCCCATCGCCTACACGCGGCGGCTGCGGCGCGTGCGGCAGGCACTGGCGCGCGCACAGGCGGGCGACTTCGGCGCGCGGCTGCCGGACCGGCACCTGGACGACCTGGGCTTCCTGTCCGTCTCCGTGAACCTGATGTCGCAGACCGTGGGCGAGATGGTGCGGCAGATCCAGGAGCACGCCCGCTCCCTGGCGGCCCTGTCCGATTCCATGGCGTCCACGGCCGAGGAGGTGCAGGCCGCCGCCCGGCTGATCGGCGAGGCCACCTCCCAGGCCGCGGACGAGGCCGGCCAGCAGCTCACCCTGGTGGCGCGCGGCGAGGCGTCCGTGGAGGCCGTGGCCCGCGAGGCGGATGCGCTTCGGGCAGAGGCCGCCCGCTCCACCGGGGCCGCCCAGCTCCTGCGCGGCGAGGCGGAGGAGCATGCGCGGCGGGTGGAGCGCGCCGGCTCGCTGCTGATGGAGCTCACGGACGACTACCGCCGGCTGGAATCCGCCGTGGACGCGCTGGAAGGCGCCGGCACGCGGGTGAGCGGATTCGTGACGGCCATCGGCGAGATCGCGGAGCAGACCAACCTGCTGGCCCTGAACGCCGCCATCGAGGCCGCCCGCGCCGGCGAGCAGGGGCGCGGCTTCGCCGTCGTGGCAGGCGAGGTGCGGCAATTGGCCGAGCAGGCGGGGACGAGCGCCGCGGCCGTGGCGGGCGTGGTGGAGGAGACGGCGTCCGCCCTGGCCGAGGTGCGCCAGCGGCTGCACGCCGGGAGCGCGCGGATCACGGGCGTGGGCGCCGTGGCGGGCGCGGGGCGCGACTCGCTGGGCATCATCGTGCAGGGGCTGGGGCAGACGGTGGCCTTCATCGAGCGCATCACGGGCGACGTGGACAGGCAGGCCGCCGCCATGGACGCGCTGCGCGAGGACGTGGGCCGCATCCGGCAGATCGCGGGCGCCACCCTGGAGCGCGCCCGCCGCTCCGCCGGGGCCGCGGAAGACCAGCGCGAGGCCATGCAGCACCTGGCGGAGACCAGCCAGCGCACGGCCGGCACGGCAGCGACGCTGGATGCGCTTGCCGGCCGCTTCCGCGTGGCCGAGCCCGCCGTCCCCGCCGAGCCGCAGATGGCCTCGCGACGGGAGCCCCGCGTGCCGCCTTCCGCCCTCGTGGGAACGGCGTAGGGGAGGATGCGATTCCGCCGGTCAGCCCCCTTGGATGAGTGGGATGGGAAGCCGAGGATGATGGTCGGTCGTGGATGATGGTCGTTCGTGGATGATGGTTGGTCGAGGATGACGGTCTTCGAGGATGATGGTCGGTCGAGGAACATGGGCAACACGAGGACGCGGGCGAGACGAGGATGACGGTCGGTCGATGATGATGGTCGGGTCGAGGATGACAGGCAGGATGAGGACGGCGGGCTGGACGGCGAGATCCGCAGGACGGAAACGCGAGACCGATGGAGGAAGGCAGCATGGCACCTGGAGCTTCGAACCCGGCCGGCGGAGACCCCGCCCGCTCCGCGCTGGAGGTGCGCGAGCGGCTGGAGGCGCTGGGCCAGGTCTCGGCCGAGCTGCTGCACGACCTGAGCGACGCCGCCCACTCGCTGGAGCAGCGCACCCGCCTGGCGGCCGAAGAGGCGCGCAACGGCCGCTCGCCCTTTCCCGAGCTGCAGCGCGCCGTAGAGGCGGGGGCGGAGATGCGGGCCATGCTGCGCGACACCATGGAGGTGCTGCGCGGCGCCACCCTCTCGCCCGAGGTGCCCATCGAGCCGCGCGCGTGCGTGGAGCGCGCCGTCCTGCGCTTTATCCCCGCCACGGGCCCCGTGGAGGTTCGCATGGTGTGCGACCTGCCGGCAGGCACCCTGGTGCCGGGGCGGGAAAGCTTTCTCTCGCGCCTGGCGTCCAACCTGCTGGCCGGCGCCGCCCGCCGCGCGCGGGGACGCGTGCTGCTGGAGCTGCGGCTGGAGACGGAGCCGGACGGCCGCGTGGGCGTAGTGCTGGGCGTGGAGGACGACGGCCGCGCGCCGGGGCAGCCCGGCGGCAACCCCGCGCCGCACCCGCGGCCCTCCTCCAGCGACGAGTGGCGGCCGGGCGTGGTGGCGTGGCTGGTGTCGCAGCTGGATGGAGAGGTGCGGCCGCGCCCCGTGTGCCTGCTGGGCGGCAGCGGCCTGGAGATCCGCCTCCCCGCGATCGTCCCCTGAGGAACGCAGAGGGGCGCTCGCGAACGATTTTTCTTGACATTGTCTTCGCGACGTCTTATCTAGGGCGCGAATGACGGCAACATCCTCCGATGGCCCCCTCGTAGAGCCCGCCGGCGCGAAAGAGTCCTCTCCCCGCGTACATCAGGTTCCGCAGGATCTCAAAGCCAGCACACGGAGTGGAGAACAGGGACGCCCTGGTGCCCGATGCCCGTTCTCGATTGCCACACGACGACGCGCCCGGCCGGGCGCATTGCCACGCGCCGGACGGTCCGGTGCGGGGAACCACGGCGCAGGCTTGTCGCGCCGGAGATGCTCACAGCAGCAGGAGTAGGGAAGATGTCCCGTTCGACCGGCAAGGTGAAGTGGTTCAATGACGCCAAGGGTTTCGGCTTCATCGAGCGCGAGGGTGGCAGGGACCTGTTCGTCCATTTTTCGGCCATCAAGGTCGAGGGCTTCAAGTCCCTCACCGAGGGTGAGATGGTGGAGTTCGACATCGTGGACGGCCCCAAGGGTCCGGCCGCGGAGAACGTGGTCCGGGTCGGCTCCTGACGCTGCCGTGAGGCCGTCCCGGTGCGAACCGGGGCGGGGCTTTCCTCGCGACAAGTCCGTACGGCAAGCACGCCGGCTCCTCGTGGGCCGGCGTGCTTGTTTGCGTGGATGGAACTGCGGGTTACAGGGGACAGGTTACAGGGGACAGCCAGCAACGACGATCCCGCGGATGACCAGGTCCGCAGCCGATCGGGCCGACGATCCGTCCAGGCGGTTGAAACCGCGGCTCGCACATCACCAAGTCCGCCTTCGCGGACTGCACCGCCGCGTTCCCGCACGAGGCAGCGCACCCGGCGAGGGCCGTCCGTGGTGTCGGCGGAGGCCGACAGTGTGACGTTGTAGCCGCGAATTCATTCGCTCCCTGCCCGGCCGCACGCCATCTGCCGCGTGCCCGTGTCTCCATCTCCGCGGCCCCGGCGGAACCCCCATCCCCTCCCCCACGCCGTTTGTGGGGGAGGGTCGGGGAGGGGGGCGCCCCGCCCGCGCAGAGATCCCGAGGTCGAGCCACGACGCCCACGCCACGAACTACGAGTGCGCCCGCCGATCGTGTGCAGATCGAAACCTGCGGATA
>DASQZE010000021.1:0-9587 GCA_035638875.1 Longimicrobium sp. | reverse complement strand
CTTGCGGCGGGGAATCAGCCCGGCCAGACCCAGAAGGCCCAGCAATCCCCAGGGAAAATCACTGTCCTCTTCTTCCGTGTGCGTGGTCGTGGTCGTCAACATGGTGTCCTGTGCGGACACGGTGCGAGGGCCCATGAACGCCGACCCGAGCAGCAGCGCTGCGACCGCAAACCTGCGAGCGTGTCCGGCCATGCATGCCTCCTGATGGAAGTGAAAGGAACCGCACCGGACACAAATCGCAGGTGCCGTGCCTTTCGTCCACCTCCAGGGGGTCGCTACGCCACGGTGACACCCTTCCAGGCCCCCGCGTACTTCTTTCGGTACTTGAGATCGGCTTCCGTCTCGATGAGCGCGCGGGCAGCCTGGCTCACCGACGCGTCCGGCGCCGCGTCGTGCATCTTCCGCAGCACCTGGACGATGTCGTAGCGGATGAGCGTGCAGTTCTTTTCGCTCGCGCAGTCCGCGAAGCGCCGGCCGAGCCCCGCAACCACCGCGTCACGCTGCGCATCTCCCGCGGCGCCCACCTTCCACAGCGACTGCAGGCAGTGCCGCGCCGTGACGAAGCGCTCGTCCTTCGTCACTTCGATCAGCGTGTCCAGGTCGCCCAGAATGCGCCGGTCCGGGTCGCTCGCGGCGGCCAGGTTGCTCAGCAGCTGCGATGCGATGGCGCGAACGCGGTTGCTGGACTGCCGCAGCATCGCCACGACCTCGTCCCAGGCTTCGTATGCCCAGTCCACCGGGCCCGCCGTGGCCTCCATGAGGAACGTATACGCGGCGTTCTGCGCGTCCTTATCGTCGGCGCGGACGGCGTCCAGGTGCGCGCGAATGGTGGGATCCATGCCTCTACGCTCGTTGTGGATGCCGGCGGAACCGGCGGTGTGCGGTCGCGGCCGCGGCGTCAGTCGCTGCCGCCGATGGAGATCCGCTCGATGCACACGGCCAGGGCCGGCACGGGCGCGATGCGGCTGAGGAACTGCGCCGGCCGCAGCGCCACGATCCGCCATCCCTTGTCCGCGGTGAACCGGGCCCGCAGCTCGTCCTCGGTGACCTTGAGGGGCGTGTTGGGGATGTCGAACTCCACCGCGAACTCCAGCAGGTACAGCCGGCCGCCCGGCTGCAGCGTGGCCGGGAGGTCATCCGCGTACTGGTCGCGTGTGTCCTGGTCGAACAGGTGCAGGAACCCCGAATCCACCACCGCGCCGAACGGCCTGCCGAGCCGCGACGGCCGCAGCGCATCACCGACGAGGAACTCCAGCCGCGACGCGACCTCCGGGTCGCTGGCCGCTGCTTTCTCGCGCGCCTGCTGAATGGCGGCCTCCACGACGTCAACGCCGACCATCTGCAGTCCGCGCTGCGCCAGGGCGATCGCGTGGTCCCCGCACCCGCACCCGGCATCCAGCACCGGGCTTTCGGGCGGATGCGCATCCAGCAGCTCCAGGATGTCCGGCTGCGCCGCGCCGATGTCCCACGGCGGCGTCTCCCGGTAGATGGATCGAAGAACTCGGAGGTGAACCGGCTCATCGCTTCGTTACGCGTGCGGTGGAGGATTGATGATCGGCGCCGGGACCAGCCGGAACCGATTTCCGCCAAGGGGCACAAGCTCTGCCTTCGGAGGTTTGCCCTTGATCCAGGTCAGAGTGGCATGTCGCGCCAGCCACTGGCGGATCACGGGCGATCGGAACTCGGGGCACTTGTTCCAGAATCCCTCCGTGATCGGAATCCGGTGGAACTCGCCCTCAACCTCAACCTCGATCTCCCCCCAGCTCCGATCGAAGAACGCATCCCGGTTTTGGCGGCCGACGCTGATCCCATAAGTAGTTCCGCCGTTGTTCCAGGCATTCGCGATCATTCGGAATCTCCTCTCAACCGGTGGGCATGATGGGCCTCGTCGCGTCCATGCAGCGGCTTGCGGGCCTTGAGGATGAACGTGGTCGGCATCATCCCGGCGCGGGGGACGGTGTACCAGCGGCCGGGATTGGCGTGATCCTCCGTCGCGAGCGTGGTATCCAGCTCGCCCTCCACGAGCGCCTTCACCTGCAGCCCGGCGCGCACCACTTCGTTGATGAACGTACTCAGCGTGCGCCGGTGCTGCACGATGCGCACGCCGTTCCACGACTCGTACACTTCCGGGCCCTCGGCCGCGTACGGATGCGCAAACACGATCTGCTCGTCCGCCTGGCGCAGGCAGCCGTAGACGGGGTGCTCCCAGCTGAAGACGAAGCATCCGCCGGGCCGCAGGTACCGCGCGATCAGCGCGAGCGTCGCCGGCAGGTCGGTCGTCCAGCCCAGCGCGTAGATGGAGATCACCAGGTCGAACACGCCCGCCGGGATGCCTGGATCGGCCTCCATGGGCGACTCCAGCAGGTGCACGCGCGGCTGATACGGCCGAAGCACGCCGGCGGCGAACGCGAGCTGCGCGGGGGAAGGTCCAGGCCCCACAGCTCCGCGGCGCCCTGCTCGGCCAGGTAGCGCAGCGAGTGGCCGCTCCCACAGCCCACCTCCAGCACCCGCGCGCCGGCCACCGGGGGCAGCAGGCGCAGCGACTCCTCGGTGGGGGCGAGCGGCCCGTAGACGGGGAGCGCCGTCCGGCCGTGGAAGCGCGCCGCGACCTGGTCCCACCCGGCGCGGTTGATGGCCAGCGCCTCCGCCGGATCGGGGAAAGGATTCATTCTGCGCGAAAAACCCCCGCCCACGCTGGATCCATGAGTGCCCCTGCGCGAGCATCGAGCAGCGCGTCACGGAAATGCTCGTCGAGGATGGCGGGATGCTTCGACCGCCGCATCCCCGCACCCTGGGTGACCATGATCAGGTGGTGGTCGCCCTTTGCGAGATGCTGCTGTGCCCGTTTGAACGCCTCTTCCGTACGAAAGATCCAGACGCGGGACGTGGACAGGTCCGCAACGGCGATGAGGTCGCCGGTGAAGGTGCCGTCCAGCATCCAGTTGAGCGCCAGCCGGCCCGTGCCTCCGCCGGGCATCGGCTCGCTCTTCGCCTGCACGCGGATGGTCGTTCCCGCCAAATGGCCGGGAGCGCGGATCACGAGGTGGTGATCCGCCCGCGCCGGTGCCCGATCCGTCTCTATCCCCTCAAGACGCAGCTGATCCTGGACGAGCAGCCGGCCCGCCTCGGCGATCTGCCTCGTGTTCGTGTGCATTGCGCGTCTCTCCCGGTGGTCAGGCATCGGCGGAATCTGTCGCCGCGCCCGCTCCGCTGCCAGACGGCCGGCGGCGGACCGCACGTACTTGGTCGCGCACCCGTGCAACGAGACGGCCGGTCACACGCGGCGCAGGCCCGCCCGGCGCCCTCGCGGCCGGCGTGGAACACGGGCAGACGCGGAACGAGCGGTGCCACAGGTGCAGGCTTGACATTCGATATCCGACGCTTATTGTTCCGGCTCAAAGCCACTCCTAAAAACAGCTGGTTCGGCAAACCGAGACCCGTTCCCCGGGATCACGGACGGCGTCGTGCAGCGCCCATCCGTCCATTCCGCCGGCACGCCCGTTCGGAAAATCGTTTTACGCAGAATATCGCCAACCCGAGAGCTTTGGCCGCCCGCACACCGACCTGCACGTCGGCGATCCCGTTCCAAGCAGCCCCTGTCCCTACCTCACCCCTCCGGAGGACGCACCATGAAAGCACGGCTAGCGCTGGTCCTTGCCGCATCCGTCGGCCTCGCCGCCTGCCAGGGCGACGACCGCACACCTTCGGCCGCGTCGGGAACGACGACGCCCGCTGAAGTGCAGGAAAACCTCCTGACGCTGGTTTCTGACCAGCCGCTTACCGAGGTGCAGGAAGGCCGGCTGAACCGGATCCGCGAGCGGGGCATCGCCCCCCGCGTGAACCTGGCGCGCACGGCCTCGGCCCCGGGCGAGCTGCTGCGGGCGAGCAAGGCGCTTCGCCTGACGGTGGCGCCGGGACTCTCGGTGGTCGCCACGGGCGAGCGCGTGCAGCGCCGCGCGGAGAACGACATCTCGTGGGGCGGCCGCGTGCAGGGGCGCGAGGACGGGTGGGTGCAGGTGGTGCTCTCGGACGACGGCATGGTGGGAACCGTGACGCTGGGCACCGAGCAGTACAGCATCGAGCCGCTGGGCAATGGGATGCACGCCGTGAGCAAGCTTGACCAGCGCAAGCTGCCGCCGGAGCACGGCCCCGACAACCCCACGGGCGTGCTGGACCCCGCCCCACCGGCCGACTTCCTCTCGTCGTACCAGGCGTCCACTGAAGGCACCGTCGGCGTCGCGGCGCTGAACACGATCAACGTGCTGGTGGTGTACACGGCCTCGGCCGCGTCGGCGACCGCCAACGTCAGCAGCCTGATCCAGCTGGCGGTGGACGAGACCAACCAGTCGTACGTGAACAGCGGCATCGACATCAGCATGGTGCGCGTGCACACGGCGCAGGTCACGTACAACGAGTCCAAGCGCAGCTTCTCGCAGCACGTGGCGGCGCTGCGCAGCACCACGGACGGCATCATGGACAACGTGCACACCCTGCGCAACACGTACGCGGCGGACGTGGTGGTGCTGGTGGTGAACGACAGCGAGGCGTGCGGCATCGCCTCGTCCATCGGCTCCACGGCCACCACGGCGTTCGCGGTGGCGCACTTCAGCTGCATCACGGGCTACTACTCGTTCGGCCACGAGGTCGGCCACCTGCAGGGCGCCCGCCACGACCGCGCCGTGGACGGCAGCACCACGCCGTACGCGTACGGCCACGGCTACATCCCGGCCTCCAAGACCTGGCGCACGGTGATGGCCTACGGCAACAACTGCAGCAACTGCACGCGCATCCAGTACTGGAGCAACCCGCTCAAGACCTACGGCGGCGTTGCGATGGGCACCGTGCTGTACGAGGACAACGCGCGCGTGCTCAACCTGACCGCTCCGACGGTCGCGGCCTACCGCTAGCCGCATCGATGGAAGCCTGACGGTCCGATAACCGGCAGCAGGCAGCTGGCAGCAGAAAGGGGGCGGGGTCGCATCGGCGGCCCCGCCCCTTCGTTCGTATCCCCCAGACGCCGTTCCGAAAGCAGAACGCGGTCGTCCCGAGAGCGAATTTGAAAAACTCTCTCGCGTTTGATTTCCTGAGTCTCAGGAAAATCAAGCGCGCAGGGGGGGTCCTGAAACTTTCTCGCGCGAAAACAACGCCGCTTCGGTGGCTCAGCAGCCGCCGCCCCCGCCGCGGTACGCCTCCATCCAACCGGCGGGAGTGCGGCGCAGGATGAGGAAATCCCAGCTTTCGTAGTACAGCGTGCGCACCACGAGCTCCGGCATCCCGTCGCCGTCCAGGTCTGCCGCGTCCACCAGGGTGCGCGTCTCCACGCCATCGTCCATGCCCTCGTGGAACCAGGCGTACGCGGGCCGGTAGCCGTCCTGTCCCTCCTCCGCGATCACCAGCAGCGAGGCCCGGCGCAGCAGCGCGCCGTCCGTCGCGAGCGAGTAGCTGGCCACGAGCACTGGCCGCGCGTTCGGATGGACGGTCAGCGCCGCCACCGCCGTGTCGCCCCGCGTCAGCGCCGCCACGTCGGTGCCGTGCGCCTGGAATAGCGCCGCCGCCATGCCGTCCAGCGGCCGCTTCTCGCCGGATGTGGTCGCGCGGAGCCACGGAGCGTCCGCCTGCTCCGGGATGCCCTCGCCCGCGAGCGCCTGCCATCCGATGGCCGGCGCGGGTCGCACGCTGAAGGTGCCGCGCGCCGTCAGCCCCTCGCACGCGGGCGCGTCCGCCGTGCGCACCGCGATGCTCCCTACGCGCTCCCCGCGCGACAGCACGGGATACGAGCGCCCCGCCGCCAGCCAGCGCGCGTTGAACGCCTGTTCGGCGGAGTCCGCGGGCCCGCTCACGGGATGCAGAAATCCGTCGCGCACCAGCATCGCCACCGGCTCCAGCACGCCCTCCCTGTCCTCCGCCTGCACGACGGCGAACAACACCCCCCGCGCGTCCTCCTGCGCCGCCGCGGGGATGCTGGCGCCCAGCGCGAGCGCGAGGGCGGCGAGATGGCGTATGCGGAGGGTCATGGTCGATCCGGGGAATCGGGGATACGGCGGGGACTGCAACGGGAACTACGCGCACGGCGCGGCGGGGATGATTCGCGTTGGGGAGAGGACTCGGCGCGGGTGGAGCGCCCCCCTCCCCGACCCTCCCCCACAAACTGCGTGGGGGAGGGAGGACGGACAACCGCATGCGGGGCCCCCCTTCCGGGCACGAGCCATCCGAGGTGCCGGCGCAGGCTTGGCGAAGGCCGACCGTGTGATGCCGTAGCCGCGAAGCCGCGAATTCATTCGCTCTGGAAGGGAGGCTGCGCCCCAATGCCGGGCCCTCCTCCGCGACGTGTGGGATGGGTTCGGTCTGTGTGGGCCAGCTCTGGGCCGAGCGAATGAATTCGCCGCAACGACAACACGAAGTCCGCCTGCGCGGACTGTCCGTCGCGGGCCAGTGCCACGCCCTGCGTCCGGCACTCGCCCCATACGACGAAACGCCCTGGGCACGGTACCCGGGGCGCTTCCGTCGCGATCATCCCCCGGCGGTCAGGCGCGCGGCGTGGTTCTGCGATACATCGGCGAGGGTGTCTGCGTTCCGAATCGGATCCGCTCCTCGCGCGGAACGGAGCTCGTTGCGCAATAATGCGGATCGTAATAATAACACCGGATGCGCGGCGTTCCATCGGGTGCGACGGAGAGCCGCCCCTCCGCCAGCGCCCGGTTCAATCCTTCGAATGGGAGTGCTTCCTCGTCCATTTGAATCTCGTCCACGTCGTCCGCGTGACATCTGCAGCTGTCGGCCGATCACCCCTTGTCCAGCATGGCCTTCATCTGCGCGAAGAAGTTCTGCTTCATCTCCACGCTCTCCTCCTTGGACAGCGACGTGATCCCCGCGCCGGCGTTGCGCTGCTCCACCAGCTCCGCGGGGATCTCCTTGAGAAAGCGCGACGGCTGCCGCGGGATGGCGTCGCCGCGGGCGCGGCGGGTGGCGCAGCCGCTCAGCGTGAGCCGGTGCCGCGCCCGCGTAATCCCCACGTAGAACAGGCGCCGCTCCTCCGCGATGGGGTCGTCCGAGCCGTTGGCCTCGAACGTGTTCCACGCCTCTTCCGCGTCGGCCAGGGCCGCGTCCGCCGCCTTCATGCTGCGCGAGTGGGGAAGGATCTCCTCCTCCAATCCCACGATGAAGACGTGCGAGAACTCCAGCCCCTTGGCGCTGTGCATGGTCATCAGCGTCACCAGCTCGGGGTCTTCTTCCTTGTCCTTGCGGTCGTCGTCGTCCGTGAGCGACACGCGCTCCAAAAAGCCGCGCAGCGACGGCGGATCCCACGCGTCCTCTTCGTCCGGCGGCGGACGGTCCGCCCAGGTGCGCTGCTCGTACCGCTCCAGCGAGCCCACGAACTCGCGCAGGATCTCCACCCGCACCTCGGCCGCCCGCTCCGACTTGGCGTTGTCGGCCCGCACCGCCTCTTCCAGCCGCAGCCGCTTTACCGTCTCGCGCGCGAATCCGACCAGCGTGCGCTCGGTGGTGATGCCGTGGTCGATGGCGGCCTGCGTGGAGTGGAACTCCAGCCGCAGCTCCTCCATCATGTCCACGAACGCCCGCACCGCCTCGGCCTGCGCGCGGTTGACGGAATCGACCTCGCCCACCCGCTTGAGGGTCTCGTACAGCGGCTGGGGCACGGCGCGGGCGGCCTCCACCAGCTTGAGCAGCGTCGTCCGCCCGATCCCCCGCACGGGGTAGTTGACGATGCGCCGCAGCGCCACCTCGTCCTTCGGATTCAGGATGACGCGCAGGTACGCCACCAGGTCCGCGACCTCCTTGCGGTCGAAGAACGACTGCCCGCCCACCACGCGGTAGGGAATGTTGGCCGCCCGAATCGCCTCTTCGATGGGCTTGGACTGCAGGTTGGTGCGGTACAGCACGGCGAAGTCGCCCCACCCCAGCGTCTCGCGAAAGCGGCGCACGCCGATCTCGCTGGCGATCATCTCCGCCTCCACCTCGTCCGCGGCCTTGTTGTTCTCTTCGCCGAAGGTCCACAGGTCGATCTTGGGGCCCGGCCCGTTGCTCGTGCGCAGCCGCTTGGCCTTGCGCGCCGTGTTGTTGGCGATGACCCCGTTGGCCGCGTCCAGGATGCGCTGCGTGGAGCGGTAGTTCTCCTCCATGATGATCACGCGGGCGCCGGGGTAGTGCCCCTCGAAGTCCAGGATGTTGGTGGCGTCCGCGCCCCGCCACCCGTAGATGGACTGGTCGTCGTCGCCCACCACGCACAGGTTCTTGAGCGGGCCGGCCATCAGCCGCGCCATCTCCAGCTGTGCGCCGTTGGTGTCCTGGTACTCGTCGATCATGATGTAGCGCCAGCGCTTCCACATCTTTTCACGCACCTCGGCCTGCGCGCGCAGCAGCTGCACGGGGAGCAGCAGCAGGTCGTCGAAGTCCGTGGCGCCGGCCGCGCGCAGCGTCTGCTCGTAGCGCGGATACACGTCGGATGCGAGCACGGCGTAGTCGTCGCCGCGGTCGCCCTTGATCATCCCCTCGGCCACCTCGCGGCGCGCCTCGTCGGGCGTGACCAGCCGGTTCTTCCAGTCGCTGATCTGAAAGAGGACGCGCTTGATGTCGTACGTGTCCTCGCCCTTGGTGGCGGTGACGTGCACCTCTTCCGTCATGATGCGCTTGATGGCCGACAGCTGGTCGCCCGTGGGATAGATGGAGAAGTCCTTGGGCAGCCCCACGTGCGCGCCGTGGTCGCGGAGGATGCGGGCGCCGAGCGAGTGGAAGGTGGACAGGATGACGCCCTTGGCCTCCTTGCCCACGATCCTGGCGACGCGCTCCTGCATCTCTTTGGCGGCCTTGTTGGTGAAGGTCACCGCCAGGATGTTGCGCGGGTCCACCTTGCGGTCGCGGATGAGGTACGCGATGCGGTGGATGAGCATGCGCGTCTTGCCCGAGCCGGCGCCGGCCAGCACCAGGACGGGCCCCTCGGTGGCGAGCGCGGCCTGCTGCTGCTCGGGGTTCAGCTCGCGCAGGTAGTGCGGGACGTGCGACTGCAACAAAGTGCGTGAGTGCGGTAGTGCGTGAGTGCGGGAGTGGGTCCCGCGAGTTGCGGCTCCGGCGCGGGCGGGCGGCCGGTCGCGAGGGATGAATTTGCTGCGGTGGGGGCGGGCTGTCTACGGGTTGCGCGACGGGGCCCAGTGTGTTCGGCCCGGAAAGCCGCGGCGGGGCGGGGCGGGGCGTGATCCGCCTTCCCGGGGAATACGAAGGACTCGCAGGCGATGCAGCCGGGAGCGGGGGCGGACGCGTCTGACGGAAAGCGGAGATCAGAAAGCGGCCGGTGCGCCTCGGGGCGCGCCGGCCGCTCGTCCGTCGTGCCCGTCGTGCCCGCCGCGGCCCAGGCCGGTGGGGACTGGACCGTGGCCGATTGGGATACGAAGCCGCCGGTCCCGCACCGGCAGATTGCTCGTCACCCGGGCGGGGCGACGCGCCGCCGCCGGGGGGGGAGGCCCGGCGCCTCCGCATCCGCGACGCGCATTCACCCACGGCAGGATCACGACAGTGCCGCCAACCAGGCTCCCGGTAACCGTGCACGCCTCCTTCGGGGGGGACGATCTGGT
>DASQZE010000020.1:0-1934 GCA_035638875.1 Longimicrobium sp. | reverse complement strand
CCTGCTGCTGCGCCGGCGCGAATTTCTCGCGCTGCCGCAGGCGGCCGAGGCGGGCGAGCCGTAAACGCCCGCCGTGCGACCCGCAGACTGTGTTCAGGAAGCTACCTGCGCGTTTGATCTCAAATCCTGCAATCGACACTGCGGGGCTGTGTCCAGTCTGAGCGGAAGTCGATTAAGGCGTCTGATTGGTGCCCTGACCGACCTGTTTCACGCTCACCGGACCGCGTTTCACCCCCTCGCGCGCCCGGATCTCCTCGTATCCCGCGCTCGCGGGCAGCGGTTTTCGACCTCTCCCCAATGCTCCACAACGGCGGCACCGTCCGGTGCCGCCCTCTGCCCTTCTCCCATCCGGCGCCTGCCTACGCGGCCGGCACCGGCAATGGCACCGGCCTGAGCCACCGCACCCGCTCCGCGGCACGCTCCAGCAGCCGCGCGAGCGGATCGCCGCTCATCAGCTTCAGGCGGAGACGGCGTGCATGCCACACCAGCTTGCCCGGCGTGCGGATCACCAGCGAGCGGATCGTCTTCACCTGCTCACTCGCGTGCTTCTTCTCCAGCACCGTCGTGCGCACCAGGTGCAGCAGCTGATACGCGAGCGCACCCAGGCTCCACAGCAGGTGGTTGCCGCCGATGTCGTCCACTGCCGTATGCCCCACGCCCAGCTGGCCCATCTCCTCGATCCGGTGCTCCACCAACGCGCCTTGGTTGTACATGTGCCACGCGTCCAGCGGGTCCGTGCCTTTCAGGTTCGTCACGATGGTCAGCGGCTTCTTCACCACCACCTCGCCGAGGTCCAGCTCGCCTTCCGGCGCCTTCACGCGCTGCCGCACGCACAGCATCCGCACCCCCCAGCGCTCACCCTGCGCCACCTCCAGCCGCGGATCCTCCTCCGAGCGTACGTACGGCCCCTTGTAGCGCTGCAGCGTGTTCGACTCCTGCATCTTCATCACGAAGTCCACCTCGAGCTCCAGCAGCTTCTCGATGTGCGACACCTTGAAGAAGCCCTTGTCCAGCCGCACCAGGATCTTCACGACGCCCTGTGCGCGCAGCCACGCCACCAGCTCCGTCACCCACTCCTCGAAGCCCGCCGCCGTGTGGGCGTTTCCCGGCCGCCACCGCACCCCCAGGCAGTCCCCCGTGTCCAGGAACGCCAGCAGCGGGTGGTGCGACCTGCGCCCGTGCTTCGTCGGGTTGTACCCTTTCTCCGCGCCCGCCTGCTTCTCCCCGTAGCGCTGCACCACCGTCGAGTCGAACATCAGCATCACGGTCCGCGGCACCTTCCCCAACGCATCCCACCGCGCACGCACCGCCTTCAGCAGGAGCTCACCCGACACCTTGGCGCCCAGCTCACCCGCCTTGCGGAGAAAGCGCCCGAACGTCGTCGGATCCACCACCCGCCGCCATCCAAACAGGTCCTGCACGCCCCGGCTCTCCAGCAGCGGCAGGTGGTCCATGCACGAGCCGCCATAGTGCAGCAGCGCGATCCACTGCTCGGCATGCAGCGACGGCCGGTACCGCCCGCCCACTCCAGCCAGTGCCGTGTCCAGGTAGCGGCCCACCTCCAAGCGGTCCCACATCATCCGCAGCGGCGCCAATCCGGCCCCGTCCGTCAACTGCTCCTTCGTCGTCTCCACCTTGATTCCCGCCGCGCTGCCTTGAACGTGCGGCCGAGCGAAGATACCTTTCATGCGAGCACCGTTTGGGTGAGGAGAATGGGGGTCTGCTTCTTGGCGGAAGTGCCTCTCATTCTACTACTTCCAGGCGGTGCTCGCTTTTTCCACGCAGGTTCTGGGTTGAAGCCCTGTTCGCAGAGCGCGTCAGCGCGAGACAGGGCTTACCGCGGTCCCAGCGGCGGGTTTACCCGCTCAGGGGCGAGGGCTGCCGATCGGCTCCTGGTCCGCCGACCGGCTCTTGGTCCGCCGACTGGCTTGATC
>DASQZE010000019.1:0-2120 GCA_035638875.1 Longimicrobium sp. | reverse complement strand
GCCCCCTCCCCCCGGCCCCCTCCCCCGCTTCGCGGGCAGGAGGGGGAGAACTTCAGCGCCCCTGGACTCCGTGCCGGCGTGGCACTGGCCCATGACGGGCAGTCCGCGCAGGCGGACTTCGTGTGTCCGTTGCGGCGAATTCATTCGCTCTGTCCGAGCCCTGTCCCGGTCTTTGCCTCCCCTGCCGCCGACGAGCTCCGGCCTTTCCCCCGCCACGTGTGAAGCCGCTGATGAAAACCATCCGCATCTCATCCCCCCGCAGCAACTTGCGCGGGTTGCGCGAACCCTGTGCAAAGATTAAATTTCGGCTCCTGTTCGGGGGTTCATCCGTAGGGCCGAAAAGACGATGGAGATTGCGCAGAAGCTCGCCATCCTTGCCGACGCCGCCAAGTACGACGCGTCGTGCAGCAGCAGCGGCGCCAGGGGGCGCAAGGGCGGCAAAAAGGGGATCGGATCCACGGAAGGATCGGGCATCTGCCACAGCTACACACCGGACGGACGGTGCGTGTCGCTGCTGAAGATCCTGCTCACCAACGTCTGCATCTACGACTGCCAGTACTGCATCAACCGCCGCAGCAGCGACGTGCGACGCGCGCGGTTCCGGGTGCAGGAGGTGGTCGACCTCACGCTGGACTTCTACCGCCGCAACTACATCGAGGGGCTGTTCCTGAGCTCCGGGATCATCCAAAACCCGGACTACACCATGGAGCAGCTCATCGGCGTTGCGCGCACGCTGCGCGAGGAGCACGGCTTCGCGGGGTACATCCACCTCAAGGCCATTCCCGACGCATCGCCGGAACTGCTGGACGTGGCCGGCCGCTGGGCAGACCGCATCAGCCTGAACGTGGAGCTGCCCACGCAGGACAACCTGGACCAGCTGGCGCCCGAGAAAAAGCTGGTGCAGATCACCGGCGCCATGCAGCGGATGTCCGAGCGCATCGACGAGGCCAAGCAGGACGCGGCCCCCAAGCGCCGGCTCCCCGTCTTTGCCCCCGCCGGGCAGAGCACACAGATGATCGTGGGCGCCACGGACGCGACGGACGCGACCATCCTTTCCACCGCGTCGGCGCTGTACGCGGGGCCGCGGCTCAAGCGCGTGTACTACTCCGGCTTTTCGCCCATCCCGGACGCATCCGCCGGGCTGCCGCCCATCGCCACGCCGCTGGTCCGCGAGCACCGGCTGTACCAGGCGGACTGGCTGATGCGCTTCTACGGCTTCAACGCGGACGAGCTTACGACGCGCGAGGCGCCCAACCTGGACCTGGGGATGGATCCCAAGGTGTCGTGGGCCCTGCGCAACCGCGACCGCTTTCCCGTGGACGTGAACCGCGCCCCGCGCGAGGACCTGCTGCGCATCCCCGGGCTGGGCGCGCGCAACGTGACGCGCATCCTGGCCGCGCGGCGCTGGACGGCCATCCGCACGGAGGACCTGCGCCGCCTGGGCGTGCCCATGCGCCGCGCGCTGCCCTTCATCGTCACGGATGACCATCGGCCCACGCAGCTGGGGCTGGATGCCGTGGACCTGCGCGACCGCATCGCCCCCAAGCGAGCGCAGATCGACCTGTTCGAGACGGCGACCGCGGCCGTGCATGGGGAGCTGTGAGGAAAGTGCGGGAGTGCGGGAGCGCGTGAGTGCGTGAGTGCGTGAGTGCGTGAGTGCGTGAGTAAGATCGGCGGTGGTTAGGGGGGGATGATAGTTTTGTTTTCCTGAGAGAGCGCACGCCGGTAACCTCATTGTTCAAGTCTTTGCGCGCGACCGAAGGATCTACTGCGCATGGCAGGGACTCAGCCGACGCGCCGGTTCCGTGCACGGCATGCGAGATCCTTCGGTCGCGCCAAAGTTCCGCGATTGGCCGGAACACGGCGGCGCCTCCCTCAGGACAACAACGCCGCTGATCAGAGAGCACGGGGATAAGAATCGGTAGTCAGCGGGAATCCGAACACGGGCGGGATGATGCGGGAAGTCGTGATCCAGCCCACCTTTGCGGCGTGGCGCGAGGCCGCGCGCCGGCTGCTGCTGGACGGCGCGGAGCCGCGCGAGGTGGCGTGGCGCGAGGCGGACGACGCGCAGGGGGGGCTGGGGCTGGTGGAGGACGCGGGGATCACCGGCGAGGCGCGGC
>DASQZE010000018.1:0-1934 GCA_035638875.1 Longimicrobium sp. | reverse complement strand
CCCGGGCACCACGCTGGCCCGCGTCGTCGAACCCGGCCGGCTCAAGGCCGTGCTGCGCATTCCGGAGACGCAGGCGCGCGACCTGGCGGTAGGGCAGGCGGCGAGCATCGACACGCGCAGCGGCATCGTGGCGGGGCGCGTGGTGCGCATCGACCCCGCGGTGCAGGGCGGGGCGGTGAGCGTGGACGTGGCGCTGGAGGGCGCGCTCCCCCGCGGCGCGCGGCCGGACCTGAGCGTGGACGGAACCATCGAGCTGGACCGGCTGCCCTCCGTGCTGCACATGGGCCGCCCCGCGTACGCGCAGTCCGAGGGCAACGCGTCGCTGTGGAAGCTGGTGGAGGGCGGCACGGCGGCCGTCCGCGTGCCCGTGCGCCTGGGCCGCGCGTCCGTCAACACGGTGGAGGTCGTCTCCGGCCTGGCCGCCGGCGACCAGGTGATCCTCTCCGACCTGTCCCGCTGGGAGAACGTGGACCGGCTGAACATCAAGGGTTGAGGCCGTCGCGCAACTTCGATCCGCATCCGGAATGACATCACCGCGCAGCAGATTGTCATTCCGAGCGAGGAACGAGTGAGGAATCTGCTCGCCCGCCGCAGGTGATCCGCCTCCCGTCCAGATCTCACCCGTGACGCGCCCTCGGGATCTGCGTCTGCGACGAGGATCGGGGGCGCGTGACGCTGTTCATCGCGGTTTTTTCGATGAGGCACAATCGTCCGCCGCGCCGTGCGGAAGCCTGCGAAACCGGATCACCCGATCGCGCCCTTTTGGCACTCGGCGCACGACGGCGATCTGCCCATCCCACGCACAGCCCGCATCGCGCGAGCCGGCTGCCGCGCGAGGGCAGCGTCCGCAAACCGACGCGATCGTGTGGATGATTGCAGCCGCCGGCTTCCTCTCCATGAGGCGGAATCCCTCTCCTGCGGAAAACGCGGATACGAACCTCGACACGATCTCCCCCGCGCTACGCCGTGCCCGTGCGAAGCGGACGACGACGGCCGGTTCGATGCGGTGGATGCAGCACCGGGATTGCGACGGTCGAAGCATCCCCGGCTCACGATGAAGGTAACCTGATGCAGTCGATACGTTTCTGCCCGGCGCCGCGGTGCACGTGTGACGCCCTCACCACCCGGCCGCGCATCGCCCGGAGGTGTGAGCGTGTGCGCCTCACGTGGTCGCCGCGGAGGAAGCCCGGCGCTACCTTGGGCGGCCCGCGCGCCGT
Source organism: Longimicrobium sp. (assembly GCA_035638875.1). GTDB lineage: Bacteria > Gemmatimonadota > Gemmatimonadetes > Longimicrobiales > Longimicrobiaceae > Longimicrobium. The sequence continues at coordinate 717 of DASQZE010000018.1, read as the reverse complement.
CGCCGAGCTGGAGCGCCGCACCGGCGTGATGCTGCGCGGGGCGCTCCCGTGAGCCGTTCATCCACCGCATCCGCACACCCGCCCGCCGACTCCATGTCCGCCCCGTCCGAAGCCCCCCGCGTTCTCGTGGCCGACGACCAGCCCGACGTGCTGCAGGCCGTCCGCCTGCTGCTCAAGGGCGAGGGCTACCGCGTGGAGACCGCCAGCTCCCCCGCCGCCGTCGCCCGGCAGCTGCAGGAGCACGACTTCGACGTGCTGCTGCTGGACCTGAACTACGCCCGCGACACCACCTCCGGCGCGGAGGGGATGGACCTGCTGCGCCGCATCCGCGCCGTGCATCCGTCCCTCCCGCTCGTCGTGATGACCGCGTGGGGGAGCGTGGAGGGCGCCGTGGAAGCGATGCGCGAGGGCGCGCGGGACTACGTAGAAAAGCCGTGGGACAACCACCGCCTGCTGGCCATCCTCCGCGCGCAGGTGGAACTGGGGCGCGCCCTGCGCACGGCCCGCCACCTGGAAGACGAGAACCGCCGGCTGACGGATGACGCGGCGTCCGCCGTGGCCGTGGTGGCCGAGTCGCGGGCCATGCGCGACGTGCTGGCCATGGTGCGCCGCATTGCCCCGTCGGATGCCAGCGTGCTCATCACGGGCGAACACGGCACCGGCAAGGAGGTCATCGCCCGCCGCATGCACGCGGAATCCGCCCGCGCATCCCGGCCC
>DASQZE010000017.1:0-4154 GCA_035638875.1 Longimicrobium sp. | reverse complement strand
CGCGGGCCGTGCGGCCCGCGTCCGGACGAATGGGCGGACTCGCTCAGGCGGCCGGCGCCGGGGGGATCTGCGCCACCAGGCGGATGGAGGCCGTGAGCTCCTCCAGCTGAAAGTGCGGGCGCAGGAACACCGTGGCGTTGTAGGCGCCCACCTGCCCCGGCACCTCCGTCACGTCGATGCGCGCCTCGCGCAGCGGGAAGCGCGCCTTGGCCGACTGGGGCGCGTCGTCGTTGAGCAGCACGTAGTCGGAGATCCAGTTGTTCAGGTACTTTTCCAGCCCCGCGCGGGTCTGAAAGCTGCCCACCTTTTCGCGGCCGATGTGCTTGATGTAGTGGGCAAAGCGGGAGGCGGCGAGCACGTACGGCAGCAGCGCCGAGGCCTGCGCGTTGGCGCTGGCGGCGGGGACGGTGTAGACCGTGGGCTTCTGCACGGTGGCCCCGCCAAAGAAGCAGGCGCTGTCCGTCCCCTTCTGGTAGCACAGCGCGATGAAGCCCAGGTCGTTGAGCTCCTTCTCGCGCCGGTCGGTGATGGTCACCTCCGTGGGGATCTTGGCCGTCATGTCGCCTGCGGGGGTGGTAAAGGTGTGCAGGGGCAGCCCCTGCACCAGCCCTCCGCCCTCCACGCCGCGGATGGCCGCGCACCAGCCGTACAGGCTGAACGCGTCCGTGATCTGCTGGCCCAGCGCCCACACGGCGTTGCCCCACAGGTAGTCCGCGTGCTCCAGCCCCGTGAGCAGCTCGTCGAAGGCCATCCCCTTTACGGGCACGGTCCCCGTCTCCGTGTCGCTGTCCGTGCCGTAGGGCAGGCGCATCATCACCCGGGGCATCACCAGCGTCAGGTAGCGCGAGTCGTCCGTTTCGCGCAGGTCCCGCCAGGGCGCCATCTCGATGCTCTCGAAGATCTTGGACAGGTCGCGCGGCGCCGGCAGCGTCTGGTAGTCGGGCCAGTCGTGGTCGAAGAGCGTGAAGTCCGCGGCGGCGATGACGGGCGCGTGGGCGGCGGCGGCCACCCCGGAGAGCAGCGTGGCCAGCTCCACCTCCTGCGCGTCGCGGCCGAACGCGTGGTCAAACAGGAGCACGCTGTACGGGTTGCCGCCAAAGGTGCCGTACTCCTCCTCGTACAGCTTTTTGAACAGGGCGCTCTGATCGCGGTCCATGGCCCCGGACAGGTCGTCGTAGACCTCGTCGCGGGTGGCGCTCAGCACGCGCAGCTTGAGCATGGCGCCCGTGTCGGTGTTCATCACCAGCCCGTTGAGCCCCCTCCACGACGCCTCCAGCGTCTGAAAGGCGGGCGTGTGCAGCACGGCGCTCACGTTGGCGCTGATGCGCATGTCCAGCTCGGCGATGCGCTGCTGGAGCGCGTACGCCACCGGCTTGCCGGGGGTAAAGAGGATGTCGCCCGCATTTACGCCGTCCGTGAAGGCGCCGCTTCGCGCCGTCTGCAGGGTAGAGGTGGAGGGGGCGGGCGCCACGACGGGCGTGGCGGTTCCCAGAAAGATGGTCGGTCCGGCCGGAGCCGTGATGGTGCCAGGCATGGCGGTCTCTGCTTGCGAAAGGATGAATGCCGGGCGGGCCGGGTGCCCGCCGGGATGCGTGGATCGAGGCGCCCGGTCAGGTCGGCGGCGGAGCGGGCGGGGCCGGGGCCGCGGGGGTCAGGACCGCGGTGGCGGAGTTCAGCGCCGCGGCGCTGGCGCCGGCGAGCGAGACCTGCCACGCCGCGGGGACCAACGCGTCCACCGCGGCGTCCGCGTCCGCGACCGCCGGGATGGCCGCCTTCTGGTCATCCGTGCCGGTGGTGGCGTTGTACGTGGCGGCGACCCCCTGCAGCACCGTGACGCCGGCCTGCAGCGCGGTGACGACGGCCTGCAGCGCGGTGCTGGCGTCTTGCAGGTCCTTGACGGTGGCCGTGGCGGAGGTGGCTGTCGCGAGGGCCTGGGTGTATCCGCTGGTCGCGGTGCCCACCGCGTCCGTCACGGCCTTTTGCGCGGCCGTGACCTTGGTCTTGTTCGGGTCCGTGGTCTCCACCTTCAGCACGGCCGCCGCGGCCGTGGTGAACAGGGTCGTGGCTGCCTTCAGCTCCGTGTCGGCCGCCGTGAGCGCCGCCGGGGCCACCGTCAGCGTCAGGGGAGCGGCCTGCTGGGCGAGCGTGGCTTCCATGGCGGGCGTGGTTCCCAGCTTGGCCAGCAGGTCGCTCAGCGTCTGGCGCGTCTGCATCAGCTGGTCGAGCTCGGGCACCTGCTTGATCAGGGACGGCGGCGCGAAGTCGTCCATGCTGGCGAAGGTGAGCGCGGGGGCGAACGCCGGGGCCGGGTTCGCGGTGGTGCCCGTGCCCTGCTGCACCCCGGTGCCCCCGGGGGTGCGCACCACGTTGAACAGGGGGATGGAGGGCAGCTGCAGCGAGGGCTTCAGGCCGGCCATCACGCTGTCGAAGTTGTCGCGGTCGATCTCCACGAAGGTGCGGTCCGCCATCTGGCTGTCCGGCTGGTCGCCGCCCACGAAGTCGCCGATGATGCCCACGATGAAGGGGATCTCCTGCGCGACGGTGGCACCCAGCGTTTCCACGTCGTAGGTGATCTGGACGCGGGGCGGCCGGTTCTGGCCCAGCCAGTGCTGCATGTCCTGGTTCATTGCAACTGCTCCTGGAATGAGGGGGATGAAGTAACGTGACGTGCGTCCTTCCGCGCCCGGCGAAAGGGGGACTGCAGGCGGATCGCTCCGCCTAGGAACGCCCTTCCGCGGCCAGGCCGAGGAGCAGGCGCAGGGTCTTGAGGTCGTGTCCTTCCGCGATCAGCATCTCCAGCAGCTCGCCCAGCTCCAGCCGCCCCCAGGCGACGGCGCGGCGCACCAGCCAGGGCGTGGGGCTGTGCGGCTCGGTGCGGGCCAGGTAGGCGGCGGCGGCGTCCAGCAGGGCGTACGCCTCGTCCCGGCCGCGGATGCCCGTCGCGCCGCAGGGCACCGGGAGCGGGCGATCCCGCTCTTCCGCATCCGCCGCATCGTCCAAAGCGTCCGGATCATCCGGCTCGCATGGGTCATCCGGTGCGGCGCACTCCGGCTCGTCCGGGCAGGGCTCCGGCTCCGCGGCCGGCCGCTCGGCCAGCCGCGCTCGCACCCAGGCGCGGATCTCGGCCGCCTTGCGGTGCAGCGGGCCCAGCGACGGGGTGCACGGCCCGTGGTGCCGCAGCAGCTCCTGCAGCGCCTCCACCGCATCCACCGTGTCCGCCAGCTCCCGCTCCGCCCGCAGGTAGAACCGGGTGGGCGTGCGGGCGGCGGCCTCCAGGACGTCGTCCTGGGTCGCCTCGCCGGGGGCGGGGCGCTCGCTCGCGGCGCGCTGCACGTGGTCGCGGTGCACGGCGGCCTGCCACTGCTCCCAGGTGAACACGGGCGCCCCGGACGCCGGCCGGGTGAGGTCCACCCGCCCCAGCTCCGCCGCCACGTGCGTCGCCATCCAGGCGAACGGCACCTCGAACTCCGCGGGATCGTACTCGTGCAGATGCCGGTGATCGTGCCCGTGATCGTGATCGCGTGCATGCCGATGCCCGCGATCATGCGAGTGCTCGTGCGGATGCCCGTGATCGTGGTCGTGCGAGTGCTGGTGCAGATGACCGGGATCGTGCGAGTGACCGGGATCGTGCTCGAGATGATCCGGAGAGTCGCCGTCGTGCCCGTGCGGGTGGTGGCCGTCGCAGAGGCCGTGGACCAGGTGCAGGCCCTTGCGGGCGCCGGCGAAGCCGTCCGTCATCACCCACGCCTGCACCAGGAACGCGGCCACCTGCAGGTCGTGCCCGCCGTTCTCCAGCGCGTCCAGCGCCAGCGCGGCCGCCAGCCGGGGGTCCGCGCGCTTGAGGGGCCGGTCCCAGATGCCGCGCGGCACGCTGGCATCTTCCGCCCGCAGCGCGTCCCGGATCTGCGCCCGGAGCGTCCTGAGGCGCGCGTCGGGGGACGCGGGCGCCGGCGCCGCGTGCAGCGCGGTCATGCGCACCCCGCCGGCTGCGGAGTGGTGGAGGGGGCCAGGGCCAGGCACAGGGCCAGCCGGCGCGGACCGTCGCCGCCGCCGCAGGCGATGGGCGGCAGCACCTGCAGCCGCTCGCCGGGGACGATGAAGGCGCGGTCCACGGCCACGCGGAAGTAGATGCGCCCGGGGCCGCCGGCCAGCCC
>DASQZE010000016.1:0-1653 GCA_035638875.1 Longimicrobium sp. | reverse complement strand
CGCCTATGGTTCCACGGCGGGACGCGGGCTTTTCTCTCCCGGATGCGACTGCCGCCTCAGCGCATGCTCTGCACATTCCGTCGAGGGAATTTGGCATGAGTCTCTCGCCGACTCCCTGCTGGTTTCTTCCGCGCACCGTGGGTAGCGCTGCGACCCGGCAGGGGAAAGCCATGCGGGTCGCTCATGACGACCTGCGGGGGGGGGTGCGGGCGGCAAACGGAGCGGAGCCGCGGGATCGTTCCCGCGGCTCCGCCTCGTTTCGTGCTACCGTCCCGTGCCGGAGCGCGACCTCCGGCATGCGCGCCCTTCGCCGGGGGCTGGCCCCGGCGCCGGGGTCAGCACTTCCAGGCGACCGGCTTCCCGTCCTCGTCGAAGATCCCCTTGCGGTTGATGGTGACCCGCTCGCCGTTGAAGCGGGTGAGCGAGAACGACCAGTCCTCGTGGTAGTCCTTCCGCTGCTTGAGCAGGATGCAGATGGCCACCCGCTCGCCCAGCTCCACGCTGGCGGTGTAGTCGGTGCGCCAGTGCACGCCGGCCATGTTGCGGCCGATGGCGACGTTGGCGGCCACCTTGTTCAGCTCGTCGCCCACGGTGAGCGGGCCGCCGGCGTAGGGGACCAGCGACAGGCCGTCCGCCGAGGGCTCCACGGGGTCGGGGATCTGCCAGTCCTCGTCGAAGAAGGCCTTGAGGATGGTCACGCAGGCGCCCGCCACCGTGGCGTGGCCGGCGCCGTACGCCGGGTGCGTGGGCGAGCCCTCGGGGAAGGCCATGGGCAGCAGGTAGCTCCCGTGCTGCGCGAAGGTCTCGGCCACGGCCTGCGAGGAGAGCACCTGCGGGTGGAGCGGATAGTTCTTCTGCCCGGTCTTCTCCAGGTGCACCAGCCCGCCGTACGCCTCGGGGCGCAGCCGCCGCCACTCGAACCACTTCTGCCACCACACCGCCTTGAGCGCGCGCGTCGACACCTCGGTCACCAGCGACAGGACGTGCGGCCCGCCGAAGGTGCCGAAGCCGATCTGCGTGGCGGACTGGTTGTACGGGTTCCCCTCGTCCAAGGGCGCGCCCAGCGCCAGCAGCATCAGGCAGGCGTTCAGGTACGCCTCGTACAGCGCGTCCACGTGCACGTACTGCCCCAGGTCGCGCATGCTGCGGATGAAGCGCCGCTGGGGGTCGAACTGGTCACCCGAGGCCGGGAGGCCGCCGTTCTGGATGTCGAGCCAGGTGGCGAAGTCGGTCAGGTAGTCCACGCCGGGGACGACGGTCTGCTGCTTCTGGCCGATGGCCAGGGAGCCGTACGGGAAGCTCATGCTCCCGGCGGGGACCTCCTTCACCATGAACTGCGACAGGTACGGTCCCTTCAGGTCGCCCGGGGTGAAGCCCCGGAAGAGGGTCGCCGGCGTCACCTGTCCGCCCGCTCTCGGTCCCGTGAAGTCCTGCAAGGTGGAGATCTCGGCGGCGGCCTGCGCGATCCGCGGGTTCGTCGCCCAGTCGCTGAACGGCAGGTCGCGCAGCAGCGACATCCAGTACAGCTCCACGGCTTCCGCGGCCGCCTCGGCGCCGTCCACGGCCGGCGGCGCGGGGATGGTGAGCGACTCGGGGTCCGGGCCCTCCACGTCGTTGGCCAGCCCGGCCTGCGGGTTCACCAGCTTGCGCGGG
>DASQZE010000015.1:0-16040 GCA_035638875.1 Longimicrobium sp. | reverse complement strand
AATCGCCGGGGACGGAACCCCACCCATCCCTCACGATCCTAATGTCCGCACTTTCACACTTTCGCACTTTCGCACTTCCCCACCTCCGCCCTCAAACCCCCTCGCCCCCCACGTTCCGATACCCGGACGCGAACACGATTGCCACGAGCACGATCAGGATCACGCCGTACGCCGCCGCCCCGCCGAAGTCGAAGGCGCGCAGCTGCGACAGCATCTCCACGGAGATGGGGCGCGTGCGGTTGGTGTACAGCAGGATGCTCGCGACGAACTCGCCCAGCGCCGTCACGAACGCCAGCAGCGCGCCCGCGGCCAGCCCCGGCAGCACCAGCGGCAGCACCACGCGCCGCGCCGTGGTCCACCGCCCCGCGCCCAGCGAGGCGGCCGCCTCCTCCAGCGACGGGTCCAGCTGGCGAAAGCTGGCCAGCGCGGCGCGCGTGACGAGCGGGATGTTGCGGATGAAGTACGCCAGCGGCAGGATGGCGAACGTCCCCACCAGCACGAACCGCCCGGCCGCCGGCTGGTGCACGTTGAAGGTGTACACCAGCGCGATGGCCAGCACCGTCCCCGGCAGCGCCCATGGCAGCGCCACCAGCGCGCCGATCAGCGCCCGCCCCCGCACGCGCTTGCGCACCAAGAGCCACGCCGCCGCGTAGGCGAAGACCACGTTCGCCACGGTGGCGATGGTGGCCATCCGCAGCGAGTTGAGCACGGGCACCAGCCGCTGCGGATCGCTGAAGATGCGCGCGTAGTTCTCCGTGGAGTACACGGGCGGCAACGCCTGGATGGTCCACGTCCCCTCCGGGACGAAGCTCACCAGCAGCACGGTGGCGTGCGGCAGCAGCAAAAATCCCACGAACACCGTGGCCGTGAGCGCCACCACCCACGCGCGCCCGCCGCCCTCCCGCCGCCCCGCGCCCAGCCCCTTGCCCGCGCCCGTGTACTCCCGCTGCGATTCGTACCGCTGCAGCAGGAGCAGGAACAGGAGCGACGCGAGCGCCAGCACCACGGCCTCCACCGCCACCAGCCCGTCCTCGCCGTTCAGCTTGCTGCTGTACAGCTGCGTGGTCAGCACGCGAAAGCCGCCGCCGAACACGTACGGCGCGCTGAAGGAGGCCATGCTCGTCATGAACACCAGCAGCGCCGCGCCGCCCAGCGCGGGCGCCAGCATGGGCAGCGTCACGCGGCGCAGCGTGGTCCACCGCCCCGCGCCCAGCGCCGCGGCGGCCTCGGCGTACCCCGCGTCCAGGCGTGACAGCCCCGCGGAGACGAAGAGGTAGAAGTACACGTACATGGTGTACGCGTGCACCAGCAGCACGGCCAACGGGCCCGTCAGGCGCCACGGTGCGCGCTCCATCCCCAGCAGCGTCTGCACGCCGCGGGTCAGAAAGCCGCTTTCGCCGTACAGGAACATGAACGAGATGGTGCCCACCAGCGGCGGCAGCAGCACGGGGAGGGCCGCCAACGCCCCCAGCACGCGCCGCCCCGGGAAGTCGCGCCGGGCAAAAAGGAACGCCAGCGGCACGCCGATGAGCCCGGAAAGGACAACGCTCGCGAGCGAGATCCACACGCTGTTCCACAGGGCCTCGCGCTCGGCGCGGCTGGTGAGAAAGCGCGTGTAGTGCTCCGTGGTGAACCCCTCCCGGTCCACTACGCTGTCCGCCAGAACGAACAGGTTGGGATACAGCACCAGCCACAGCAGCACCACGAGCACGATGCCCGTGAGCACCGCCGTCGCGCTGGGCCGCCGCAGGGCCATCCGCCCGCTCATCGGCTCACCCCCCGCACGATTGCCGCTTCTATTTGCATAGCACGTCGGATTGTGTGATCATTGCTCCACGTGTGCCGTGCGCCCGCCGGCACGGAATCCATCCCTTCCGGGAGGCATGATGCACAAGCTCACGCTGGACCCCGAGATGCTGGTTGTGGAGTCGTTTGCTCCGCGTGACGGCGACGGGGCCGAACGCGGTACGGTGAACGCGTTCATGACTACCTCCAGCCAAACGAGAGAAGGCACGGATTGCCATCACACTGGCCAGGGATGGGAGACGTGCCCCGGCTTCTCGTGCATCGAGAAGTGCGCGCTGAGCTGGTGCCCTCTCGACTGCGGACTCTGACGCGCGCCCGATCCTTTGCCGATCAAGGAGAACCAATGGAGAAGCTCAAGCTCCATCCCGAGATGCTGGCCGTGGAGTCGTTCGCGGTTGATGCCGGCGACGGCGCCACGCGCGGGACCGTGAACGCGCGCGGCGATACCGCGGACGCCGGGGATACGGATCTCGACATCCTCACCTGCGCGGGCTCCTGTCCGGACGACTGCGACGGGATACAGGCGCTTACCTACGACGGGCGGGAGACGTGCACCTACTCCTGCCCCGGCAAGTGCTTCAACACCAACCTCGCCGCGACCCAGTGCTGCTGACGCCCGGCATCTCTCATCCGGCACAACTCCAAGAGAACCAATGAAAAAGCTTACGCTGGATCCCGAGATGCTCGCCGTGGAGTCGTTCGCGCCGGCCGGAGTGGCGGATGGCGCCCCCGGCACCGTGCGCGGCCACTCGTACGTGAGCGCCGACACGAACTGCCACACCGATCCCGACGGGTACGAAAACAGCTGCGGCCACTCGTGCATCAACAAGTGCCGCGCCACCGTGCTTCCCGTCTGCGGCCCCTGACACGCACCGTCCCCTTCCTCCGCCGCCGGGCGGGCAACCCACCATCCCTGGAGCACGACCTGAAGAAGAATCCGCTGGACCTCGGCCGCCTGACCGTCGAAACCTTCGAGCCCCGGCCAGACGTGTCCGCGACGCTCGCCAAGGAGGGACGGGGCACGGCGTGCTTTGAGCTGTGCGCCGCCGACCCCACGAGCAACCCGGACGAGGCCACCTGCGGCGCCGCCGTCTGCGAGGCGTGAGCCACCCGGCCGCCGGCCGGCGGCCACGTTCCCCATCCCACGGAGAATCCCCATGAAGAAGAACGCGCTCGATCCCAACGACCTGAACGTAGAAACGTTCGAAACCGCGGCCAACCTGGTTGCCCTCCCCGGCATCGGCCGGGGCACCGCCTGCTTCGAGACGTGCAAGACGGACCCGACCAGCGATCCGGACGCGGATACCTGCAGCCCGGCCTGACCCGTCCGATCCGCCCCTCCCAGGCGTCCGGCCCTCCGCCGGGCGCCTGGTCTCCATCCCACGAAGCCAGAGGCCACCATGCGCAAAGCCAAGCTGAGCCTGGACGCGCTCCACGTCGACACGTTCGAGACCGCGGCCGCCGGCCCGAGCCCCCGCGGCACGGTGCACGCCCACGCCACCTTCTACGGCACCTGCCAGGGCACCTGCGTAGACACGTGTGGCGGCCCCACGTGCGACGACCCGTGCCAGACCGCCAACACCTGTCACCTGACCTGTCATGACCCGTGCGGCTGGACGAATGGCTACGCGGTCTGCAAGCAGACGCCCTGAGCCCGGCCGTGAAGCTTCAGCGATGACGGCGTGTCCGGGTCCACCGGCGCGCCCACCCACCCGTCCGAGCGGAGAACACGATCCAGGTCGAGACGTTCGAACCGGCGCCTGGGAATGGCGGCCTGCTCGCCATCTACCCGTGGGAATCTCCGACGGACAACTGGGCCTACTCGTGCGGCTACGACATCTCCTGCCAGTTGTACAACTGCGACTCTTGACGAACACATTCATTCCGCGCACAACGCCGCTGCCCCGATACACGGGGCGGCGGCGTTCGCGTCAGCGCCCGGGTTCGTCCGGGGCGTAGGCGATCGGCCGGGCGTGTCCGTGCAGGCTCACGCGCACGACGTCGCCCGCATCCGCCTCGTCCAATCGGCCCTGAACCAGCACCTCCTGCCCGCCGTCGATGGCCACGCGGTAGAACGTCGCCGCGCCGGCAAAGCGGCGGTCCAGCACGCGGCCGGGGAGCGCACCGGCCGTGCCCTCCGGCGCCAGCTCCATCCCCTCCGGCCGCACCATCACGCGCACCGGGGCACCCGGTGTCCGGGGCGCACCCGCCGCCAGCGCGACGGGCCACCGTCCGCCGCCCGGCAGCGCGCAGACGGCGCGGTCGCCCTCCACGGAATCCACCGTGGCCGCGAAGAAGTTGGCGCGGCCCAGGAACGACGCCACGAACGCGTTCACGGGCGATGCGTACAACGCCTCGGGCGTGCCCAGCTGCTGCAGGCGGCCGCGGTCCAGCACGGCCACGCGGTCGCTGAGCGCGAACGCCTCTTCCTGGTCGTGCGTCACGAAGACGGCCGTCATCCCCAGCTGCTTGAGCAGGGTGCGCAGCTCGTCGCGCGTGCGCTCGCGCAGGGCCGCGTCCAGGTTCGACAGCGGCTCGTCCAGCAGGAGCAGCGGCGGCTCGGGGGCCAGCGCGCGGGCCAGGGCCACGCGCTGCTGCTGGCCGCCGGAAAGCGCCTGCACCCTGCGGCGGGCGTACGGCGCCATCTCCACCAGCGTGAGCGCGCGCTCCACCCTGGCGTCCAGCGTGTCGCGCTTGTCGCCGCGCGACTTGAGGCCGAACGCCACGTTCTCCCACACGTCCAGGTGGGGAAACAGCGCGTAGTTCTGGAAGACCATCCCCACGTCGCGCTTCTGCGGCGGGAGGGTGGATACGTCGCGGTCGCCCATCACCACGCGGCCGGAGGTGGGCTGCTCGAAGCCGGCGATCATCCGCAGCGTCGTCGTCTTGCCGCAGCCGGAGGGGCCCAGGAGCGTGAGGAACTCGCCCGCGGGCACGTCCAGCGAAACGCCATCCACCGCGACCGTCTCGCCGAAGCGGCGGGTCAGGTTTTCGAGCCGGAGCATCGATACGGAAAGTGCGAGAGTGCGAAAGTGCGAGAGTGCGAAAGTAACTGCGCTTCCATCCACTCGCTTGTCTTCCTGAGGGAGCGCCCGACCGGACTCGCATCGCTCAAGAAGCGTTGGGCGCGACCGAAGGATCTCCTCCGCCTGCCGTGACCTCCGCCCTCGCGCCCGAACGCCGGCCGCTGGAATCACGCGGAGCCTTGCGGGATGCCATACTCGCGCGGGCGGTGCGGGCGTCGATCCGCGGGACGGCAGATCCTTCGGTCGGCGCCAGGGATCGCGGCGCGGGACGGACCCGGCGGCGCCTCCCCCAGGTAATCAAGCGGGGAAGGCGCGTCTGAACAGCCGGCGGCCGAGCGCTACTTGTCGCCCTGGTTGCGGACGTGCTCGTCCCAGTAGCGCATCCAGTCGTTGCCCTGCTTCTGCAGGCGATTCCAGTCCATGGGCTCCGGGCGGATCTGCTCGCGCACCTGGCGCAGGCGCGGCGGCAGCGAATCGGCCGGAAAGTCGTTGCGCGCGGGAAGGCGAAAGAAGTCGCGCGCGGCCGGCGCCAGCGCTTGGGTGCTGCCGATGAACTCCACGAACTTGCGCCCCAGCTCCGCGTTGGGTCCGCCGCGCACCACCGCGACGCCATCCACCAGCAGGGGCGTGCCGCTGCGGGGGATCACGTAGTCGATGGGGTAGTTGTACTGCTTTTTGATGAGTTCGATGTCGGGCATGTCCCACAGCGTCACCAGCCCCTCCTGCCGGGCCAGCTTCTGGTACAGCATGGTGGGATTCAGGACGTACTCGCGCGTCTGCCCGTCCAGACGCCGCAGCCAGGTGAAGCCCTGCGCCGTGTCGCCCGTGGCGCGCAGCGAGCGGTCGATGACCATGCCGAAGATGGTGCGCATGGTACCGCTGGGCATGGGGTCGCGGATGAGCACCTGCCCCTTCCAGCGCGGATCCAGCACGTCGTCCCAGTCCTGCGGCGCCTGCGCGGCGGGGATGGCCGCCGAGTTGTAGGCAATGACCTCGGGGGTGAGGTAGTTGCCGTGCCACAGCCCCTGCGGGCTCTTCGCGTCCGTCGGCAGCGCCCCCGCCCACGTGGGGACGAAGCGCTCCAGCAGCGAGTCCTGCGCGGCCTGCTCGAAGAGGTTCGCCGGGGCGCCCCACCACACGTCGGCCTGCGGGTTCGCGCGCTCGCTGCGGATACGGTCGAAGACCTCCTGCGACCCCATGTCCACCACTTCCACGGTCACGCCGGGGTTGGCGGCCTCGAACTGCGTCTTGAAGGCCGTCAGCATCTCGCGGCCGTGCGGCGAGTACACCGTCACCGTCTGCCCCGCGTCGCCCCCGCCGCCGCACGCGGCCGCGAGGATCAGGAGGGCGAGGGCGGAAAGCCTGCTCAGCGTGTTGGGCATCGCAAAGGTCTGGATCTCAGGTGCGTTGGCAGGCTGCCCGGCACGGGCGGGAGCCCCCACTCCCCCGGCCCCTCTCCCCCGCTCCGCAGGGGAAAGGGGAGAACTGCAACCGAGCCGGATACAAATACACCGCCGCCGTCTCTATGTCTACACCCTCTCCCATCCGGCGGATGAGAGAGGGTGCACATCGCCGCCATCGGCACCGCTCGGGCCGGGTACGTGCCGCGCACGGGCGGGGGGGCACGAGGGCGAGGCCGGGCATCAGCCCGTGCGGAACACCACCTGCCTGCAGCGTGGCCGCCCTCCGCCCAGGCGGTTTAAACCGCGGCTACAACGTCACGAAGTCCGCCTTCGCGGAATGCTCGTGCCACGGGGAGGATGTGCAGCGTGGCGGTGATCCGTCCGGAGCGAATGAATTCGCCGCTGGAAATTCACGAAGTCCGCCTTCGCGGACTGCCCCACCACGGGCTCGCCCGGTGCACCGAGGCGAGGAAAGCGGTTGAAGCCCTGTTCGTGTAGCGCCTCGGCGCGAGACAGGGCTTATGGCTGTCCCAGCGGCGGATTCATCCGCTCAGGCTGGATGCCCGCCTCCGTGCACCGTATCCATCCGCCGCACTTTCGCACTTTCGCACTTTCGCACTTTCGCACTTTCGCACTTTCGCACCTTCGCACTTTCGCACTTTCGCACTTTCGCACTTTCGCACTTTCGCACTAACGCACTCCCCGCCCCTCACGCCGCCGTCAGCAGGATCGGCTTGCCGCGGGTGATGACGAGCGTCTGCTCGTAGTGCGCGGCCAGGGAGCCGTCGGCCGTGCGCACGGTCCAGCCGTCGCCGCCATCCACCCACTGGCTCGTGGTCTCGCCGATGATGGGCTCCACGGTGATCACCAGCCCCTCCGTGAGCGGGCGCGTGAGCCGCGGGTCGAAGTAGTTGGGGACGCTGGGCTCCTCGTGGATCGTGCGGCCGATGCCGTGGCCGTTCAGGTCGCGCAGCACGCGAAAGCCGCGGCGCTGCACCTCGGCCTCCACCGCCCGGCCGATGTCGTTCACGCGGTTGCCCACGCGCGCCACTTCCATCGCCTTGGCGAACGCCGCGCGGGCGCAGTCGGCCAGCCGCCTGGCGACATCGGACGCGGGCGCCACGGGCACGGTGACGGCCGCATCCGCCATGTAGCCGTCCTTCTCGATGGTCACGTCCAGCTTCACCAGGTCGCCGGGCTCGATCACGCGCGCGCCGGGAATGCCGTGCACCACCTCGTCGTTCACGCTGATCAGCACCTCGCCCGGAAAGCCGTAGACCATCCGCGGGGCCGAACGCGCGCCCTGCTCGCGCATCACCCGCCCGCCGATCTCGTCCAGCTCCGCCGTGGTAATGCCGGGCTTCAGCGCCTTTTCCATCGCACGAAGGATCATCCGCACGATCTTGCCGGCGCGCTTGAGGCCTTCGAGGTCCTGCTGGGTTTCGATCGACATGCTGCTCCGGGGCGTGGCCGGGGATTTAGCGCGATCCCCGGAACTGCGGGGGACAGGTTACAGGGTACAGGGGACAGCCATCAACGGCAGTTCCTACCGCACTGACGCACTACCGCACTCACGCACTACTTGTCCGCGCCCAGCGCCAGCAGGTTTGCGAACAGGCGGTACGCGCCGGGGACGCCTGCGGGGAACTGGCGGAAGAAGGCGAGGCCCGTGTAGACGTACGTGCCCTGGCCGTGCTTGGCGATGAGCAGGCCGCCACGCAGCGGCGTCTCGCCGGGGTCGCCGGTCTCCAGCAGCGGCGTGTACGCGGGGTCCCACGTCTCGGCGAAGTACAGCCCGCGCTCCTGCACCCAGCCCCGCCAATCCGCGTCCGTGATGCGGTTGGGCGCCGTGAAGACGGGGTGCGCGGGGTCCATCATCCGCATGGGCGCGTTCTCGTCCGTTACGCGGCCGTGCGGGCGGGCCATGGTGATGGGGTACGGGGTGAAGCGTCCCTCCACGATCTCGTACTTGTTGTACTGCACGATGAACGTGCCGCCGCGCGAGACGTAGTCCAGCAGCCGCTGGTTGTGCGCCATCAAATCGGTGCGGACCTCGTAGGCGCGGCTGCCGGCCACGATCACGTCGAACTGGTCGAGGTCGCCCTCCGCCAGGTCGTCCGCGTCCAACAGCTCGGGAGTGATGCCCAGGTTGGCCAGGAACCCCGGCCCCTCTTCCCCCGCGCCCTCGATGTACGCCACGCGCAGCCCCTGCGGCACGCGCACGTCGAACGCGCGGACCACGGAGCGCGACGCGTGGTACAGCGGCCGGGCGCGCACGTGCGGATAGTCGATGAGCTGCGCCCCGCGCGCGAACCGCCGTCCGCCCTCCACCTCGAACACGGCGCCGACGGGATGGTCGCCCGCCGCCGCGCGCGCCGGGGCCGTGACGGTGAAGCGCACCTCGCGCACCTCGCCCGGCCTGGCGAAGCGCACGGGGACGGACGCCGGCTCCGCGCGCCACCCCGCCGGCAGCTCCAGCCGCAGCGTCCCCGCGATGCCGTTCGGCTCCTCCGCCGCCAGCCGCACGGTGTACGCGATAGGGCGCGGCGCGGCCGTGGCCAGCACGCGCGTCCCCGGCTGCAGCAGCACGGACACGGCGGGCACCACCATCACGGGGCGCCGCAGCTCGCCCTGCCGCAGGTCCACCTCGCGGAACTGCGCTTCCTGGTCGATGGCCACGGGCGCGCCGCCCACGCGCACGAACACCTGCGCCGCCACCGCGCCGGGCTCGAACGGGCGCGTGCGCGCGGGCTCGCCCTCCGGCCAGCGGTACACGTCGCCCTCGCGCGGCGCGCGAAGAAAGTACGCTTCCGACGGATCCGCATCCGCCGGCACCTGCACCTCGAAGCGGCGCGTCATCAGGGTGCCCGCCGCGAGCTCCGGGGCCAGCGTGGAGTTGTCGATCCCCGCCGCCGTCCACCCGGCCGGCAGCCGCGGACGGAGCGAATCCACCCGCACTGCCGCGCCGCCGCCGTTCCACAGCGTAATGGTGAGCTCGAACGTCTGCCCGGGGACGATGCGCGCGTCCTCGGCCAGCGCGTCTACGACCAGGCCGGACGCCATCGCGAGCGCCGTCTCCGCCTGCTCCGTCTCCTGGCCGATCATCCCTACCAGGTCCGCCGTACCGTTGGTGACGGGGATGGCGGCGCGGGCCTGCCGCAGCGTGTTCAGCGCGTCCGTAAGCCCACGGACCAGGGCGCCGGGCGCCAGGGGGTTGTACTGCGCGCGCAGCCCCTCCGCCGTGCGCTGGTACGTCGCCAGGGCGCGCGCCGCGGCGGACTCCGGCGCCTCCGCGAGGGCCAGCGTGGTGTCGATGCCGGCCCACACGGACGGCTCTTCGCCGGCGGCGGCGGGAAAGACGCGGCGCAGGGTGCCCCAGCGGGGGCCGGGGAGCTCCGGGCGCCCCATGTCCTGGGAGCGGTGCAGCGAGCGGCTCGCCATGGCCAGCTGGAACGGCGAGCGGCCGATGAGCGGGTCCAGGTCGCCGATGGGGATGCGGACGGTGGCGTTCTCCGTGTTGCCGCGCATGGACTGGTACAGCTTGGCGGGCTGCCACGGACGCAGCCCCTCGCGCAGCTGCTCGGGGAACCGACTCGGATCGGCCGCGGCCCTGAACGCCTCGTGGGCCAGCAGGGCGCTCACCTGGTGCTGGCCGTGCCCGTCGCGCGGCGTGCCGCTGAACACGGTGACGATCACGTCCGGCCGGTACAGGCGGATGACGCGCACCACGTCGCCCAGCAGCGCCTCGCGGGGCCAGTGCGCGTACGCCTCCTCGGCGGATTTGCTGAAGCCGAAGTCGTACGCGCGGCTGAAGAACTGCTCCGCGCCGTCCACGCGGCGGGCGGCGAGCAGCTCTTCCGTGCGCAGCAGCCCCAGCCCCTCGCCCAGCTCCGGGCCAATGCCGTTCTGCCCGCCCTCGCCGCGCGTGAGCGACAGGTAGCCCACGTCCGCACCCTCCTCCAGCGCGAAGCGGGCGAGGAGCTGCGTGTCTTCGTCGTCGGGGTGGGCGCCCACCATCAGCACGCGCTTGGTGGTGCCCAGCTTTCGCAGCGACAGCCCCAGCGCCGCCGCGCCGCGGTACTCGGCGGCGCCGTCCTGCGCGCGGACCGGCGCGGGCGCGGCCGGCAGCAGCACGGCTGCCGCCAGAAGTCCGGTGAATGCACGTCTCCAGTTCATGCGATCCAAGCTATGTCGGGTCTTTCGGGCGCACAATCCGGCGGGGGCGGCCTCCCCGTGCACGTCATCCATCCGTTTCCGGGCGGGATGATCGCGCGGCGGATCACCGTCCCCGCGCCGGAGCTGCGCCTGAATACCCTCCGCACGCGGGGCAGGTCGCGGCAGACGCGCTGCTATGCTGATCCGCATCCCGTGGCGGCTCAGGTGTTTACGGGACGGGGTGAATCGATTAGACTTTATGCGCTTCTCTCCTTCCGTCGTTCCCCGCTGTTCCCCTCTCCCGCGGTCCGAACATGCCCCCGACTTCATCCGCCCCGCCCGTGCTGTCGCTCAAGGAGCAGCTGGTGCGCGAGTCGTGCTCCATGGTGCGCCGCCTGGTGACCAACGGCGTCCGCGTGCCCCCCTCCGTCATCCAGGCCACCGACGACTTCGAGACGGCGCTGGAGCACCGCCGCCCCATCGACATTACGGCGCTGGCCAGCACGCACGAGCGCCTGTCGCGGCTGGTCGCTCCGGCGAAGCCCGGCACGCTGTACCTGCTGGACCCCAGCTTTCACCAGCTGGGGCACAAGGCCAGCTCCC
Organism: Longimicrobium sp.; assembly: GCA_035638875.1. Lineage (GTDB taxonomy): Bacteria > Gemmatimonadota > Gemmatimonadetes > Longimicrobiales > Longimicrobiaceae > Longimicrobium. Next base: position 5,047 of record DASQZE010000015.1, on the reverse strand, counting down.
TGGGCCCCGTGAAGCTGGTGCGCGACCTGGTGCGGGTGGCCATGGTGTGCGTGGCCGTGTTCATCGTGCTCAGCGTGGTGACGCTGGTGGATGCCCACGCCGGCATCGACCTGTTCGACGTAGAGCGGCTGCCCGGCGAGCCCGTGGCCGGGGCCGAGGAAATTCACTCGCTGCTGGTCTTAAAGCTCATCCTGCAGCGCGTCTACTGGCTGGCCGCGGCCGGGATCGGCGCCGCGTTTGCCATGCTGTTCGCGCTCAACGAGCAGGTCACTGCGCGCACCTTCGATCCGGACGAGACGCCGGCGTACTGGGTAAAGTTCTTCCTGGGCGTGGTGGCGGGCTTCATCCTGGTGGCGCTGGTCCCCGTCGACTCCGGCAGCGGCACCGCCGGGGCCACCAACGGCACGCAGGCGCTGGGGCCCCCGACGGTCGCCATGCTGGGCGGCTTCTCGGCGTCGGCCGTGTACCGCATCCTCACGCGGATGGTCGAGGCGCTGGAGTCGGTGTTCACGGGGGGCGCCAGGGAGCAGGCGGCGGCGGCGGAAAAGGCGGCGTCCACGCGCGCTGCTGAGGAAAACTCGCAGGCGCGGATGGCGTTGGCCGGGCAACTGGTGGACCTGCAGCAGCAGCTGGCCGCCGGAATGCCCGCGGACCGCGCCGCCACGCAACTCCGGCAGGTGGTGGCCGCGCTGATGCCCGCATCGGCCGAGTTCTCCACCCCCGAAGGCGCCGCGCAGCCCGGCGCGCCGTCCGCCGCCGCCCCGTCATCCACCGGGCCGTCTGCCGATGCCGCGCCGGACAAGGTGCCCGCGCTGTCCATCGTCGCCGGCCCGGCGGATGCGGCCCCCGCGACGGAAGCGAGCGCGTCCGCGGAGGGCGGCAAACCTGCGGATGCGCCCGCACAGGCCCCCGCCCCGGCTCCCGCAGCCGTGGGATAAGCTGTTCCGAGGCAGGAAGATGCCGTTGCAGGCCGTCCCCTGTAACCTGTCCCCTGTCCCCCGCAGTTCGTGAAACGGCCTGAAATCAGGGGTTGACAACCGTCCACCCCATGATTAGCCTTGGCGGACAAGGGAGTCGCGTCCCGATGTATCCGGCCGGTCCACCGCCCTCGCGGCGCAGGATCGTGCCGGCCCCGGACTACAGCAATGTGGAATGGAGGACATCGGATGACGTGACTCCTTTTTTGTTTTTGCCGTCCGGCGGGAATGCCCCGCCGTTGCCCATACAGCTCTTTCGAAACGAACCGGACCGGAAATGAAGCAGGCGCTCACCCATCCCACGACCTACGCCCGACCGGCAGCCGATTTGGCCGTGCCCGGTATGCGGCCGTCGTGCGCGGTGAAGCCGCGGGCGCACCGGTTCCATTCGGCGCCGGAGAACGGTGGCAGCCGTGGATGGAATGCGCCCGGGACGGGCGGACTGCATCCGATTCAAGCAACGGGCAAGGACGAGCGGTACCAGAGGGACCAGCGCGGGAGGGCCGTGGCGTGCGCGTAGTCATCGCGTAGAACCACGAGCTGTCATCCGGGAGCGAGCACACGCCGCCCCGCCCGCGCAATCAGCCGGGCGGGGCGGTTTTTCGTTTGTCACCAGCACGGGGAGGTGGATGGGATGATTCCGATGGGGAAGGAAAGTGCATGATGGCAGGCCGGCGGGGCGTCATCAGTCCCGGTGCGTGTGGAACAACGCGACCCCGCGTGCAGGGCGGGGCGTTCCCGCCGGCCCGATCGATCGGAAAAAGCAGGACATCACGGTGGCCGTAGCTCAGTGGCACAGCGCCGGGTCGTGACCCCGGAGGCGAGGGTTCAATTCCCCTCGGTCACCCCTGGTTGCGGGTGGAGATGTGAGGACGTGCAGCAAAGCGGGAGCATGGTGGCCGTAGCTCAACGGCCAGAGCGTCGGATCGTGAGTCCGAAGGCACGGGGTCGACCCCCGTCGGCCACCCCTCTCCCGCAGCACGTACGCCGGACGCCCGTGGCTCAGCCCGGTAGAGCGCCGAGCAAACGCTTCGCCGGTCCCTTGCCCGCCTCGCGCGGGCCGAAGGTTGAAGGGTTGAAGCTTAACGGGACTCGGAGGCCGCGGGTTCAAATCCCGCCGGGCGTTCCGGCACGCGGGACCGTCCACCGTCTCCGGCAGGAGCGGCGGACGGGATGGATGGAGATCGGCGATGTGCCCGTAGCTCAGTGGTTAGAGCGCCTCCTCGCTCCATCACCTTGCCCGCGCGAGCGGGCCGACGGGGATGAGGGTTATCGACTGATAATCGGGTGGTCGCGGGTTCGAATCCCGCCGGGCCCATCGCCAGCTCGCAGCAGGACCATCCGCCGGATTGGGTGGATGATGATCGTGGGCCTGTAGCTCAGCGGTAGAGCACTATGCCCTCGCCGCACCTTGTCCGCACTCAACTCGAGGGTGGGCCGAAGGTGAAGGGTTACCGACTGTCACTCGAGAGGTCGCGGGTTCGAATCCCGCCAGGTCCACTGAACTGCAGGGAATAGGGAATAGGGAATAGGGAATAGCGGGATCGCGGAGCGCGGATCGGCCGGGTGGTCGCACGGCACACCTGGGCCCGGGCCGGACATCATCCGTCCGCGCCGGATCCGCATTCCCATGAAACACCACCATGATCCTGGCGCGGGTGGGTCGAACAGTCTCGGTTATCGCTCCAAACCGACCCCGGAACCAAGCGGCCCGGGGGCCGAGCTGATCCCTCATCCGCCCGTGCCGGGATCATGAAAATACAGAGCCGCGTCCGGCGAATTCCCTCTCCGACCTTTGCCCGCTCCGGCGGGCCGCTGGTGGAGGGTTACCTGGACGCTGGGGTTCGAAACCCAACGGGCGCGCGCTCCATGCACGGCTGCACTTGCTTACCTGGCACTTGATACTTGGCACTTGAACAACGGAGCCGCGTCCGGCGTGCACCCCTCTCCGATCTTCGTCCGCTCCGGCGGGCCGCTGGTGGAGGGTTACCGGTCGCCCGGGTTCAAATCCCGACCGGCGCGTGCTCCACGCAGGTCCGGCCCTCCGGGTCGGTTTCGTCCGGTTCTCGTTCACAGCGACCCCGCCATGCAGTACAGGGGACAAACCGGCCGATGCACCCTCATCCGGGGGCCGGCAAACCCCGCCGCGGCGGCGGGTCGTGATCGCGGGGTTCCCGCTCCGCCTGTACGGCGGACGTTCCCGCGGACGCGAGATCCATCATCCGCCGCCGCGGCGCCTTTTTCACTCTCAGCCCGGAAAGGAGGGCGAGAAGACCCATGCTGGATTTGACGAAGCACTTCGCGACCCGCGTCCGGGCGATGCTCACGCCGCAGAAGGAGCCCATCCCGGGCTCCGGGCAGGTGCCCAACGCGGCGGGCGGGTATGCCTGGACGGTGACTCCCTGGGACCGGCTGGACCGGTTCCTGGTCCTCGGCAGCGAGGGCGGCACGTACTACATCGGCGAGCGCGAGCTCACCGTGGAGAACGCGCAGTCCGTGGCCGACTGCATTGCCCAGGACGGGCCGCGCGTGGTGGCCCGCGTGGCCGAGATGAGCCAGGGAGGCCGCGCGCCCAGGAACGATCCCGCCCTGTTCGTGCTGGCCATGGCCGCCGGGCTGGGCGACGAGGCCACGCGCGCTGCGGCCTTCGCGGCCCTGCCGCGGGTGGCGCGCACGGGGACGCACCTGTTCCACTTCCTGCGCTTCGTGGGCGGGTTCCGGGGCTGGGGGCGCGGCGTGCGGCGCGCCGTGGCCGCCTGGTACACGCAGAAGGCCCCGCGCGAGCTGGCCTACCAGCTCCTGAAGTACCCGTCCCGCGACGGGTGGTCGCACCGGGACGCGCTGCGCCTGGCGCACCCCAAGCCCCAGTCCGACGAGCAGCGCGTGCTGTTCGCCCGGGCGGTGGCAAAGACGCGCGACGTGCCCGTGGAGGGCGCGGGCGAGGCGCTGGAGCTCGTCCGTGCGGCGGACGCGCTGCACCGCGACGCGGACGTGGCGCCCGAGTGGGCCGCCGAGACCATCCGCGCGCACCGGCTTACGCGCGAGATGGTGCCCACCCACCTGCTGGCGCACCCCGTGGTGTGGGAAGCGCTTCTGGAGGACATGCCCATGACGGCGCTCATCCGCAACCTGGCGACCCTGACCCGCGTGGGACTGCTGGCGCCGGGGAGCGAGGCGGCGCTGAAGGTGGCGGGGCGGCTGGCGGACGGGGGCGCGCTCCGGCGGGCGCGCGTGCACCCCGTGCAGGTGCTGAGCGCGCTGCGCACCTACGCCTCCGGGCGGGGCGTGCGCGGGCAGGGCACCTGGAGCCCGGTCGCGCAGGTGGTGGACGCGCTGGATGCGGCCTTCTACCTGGCGTTCGGGGCCGTGGAGCCCAGCGGCAAGCGCACCCTGCTGGCCCTGGACGTGTCCGGGTCCATGACGGCGCGGGTAATGGGGCTGGAGGGGCTGAGCTGCCGCGAGGCCTCGGCGGCCATGGCGCTGGTGACGGCGGCCACGGAGCCCCGGCACTTCTTCACGGCGTTCACGGCGGGCCCGCACCCGTCGCTGTGGAGCGCGCACGGCATCGGGAGCGGTCTGACCCCGCTGTCCGTGTCGCCCCGCCAGCGGCTGGACGACGTGGTGCGCACGGTCGAGGCCCTGCCCATGGGCGGGACGGACTGCGCGCTTCCCATGGTGGAGGCGCTGCGGAACCGATGGGCGGTGGACACGTTCGTGGTCTACACGGACAACGAGACGTGGGCGGGCCCCATCCACCCCGCGCAGGCCCTGCGCCGGTACCGGGAGGGGATGGGGATCGCGGCGAAGCTGGTGGTCGTCGCGATGGCATCCAACGGGTTCACCATCGCGGACCCGGAGGATGCGGGGATGCTGGACGTCGCCGGCTTCGACGCGGCGGCGCCCGGGCTCATCGCCGGCTTCGCGCGGTAGGGGGCAGGGTCCGGGACGCCGGGCCGTGCTCCCCCGTGAGGGGGCGCCGGCGATAAGGTGGATGGGAGCCGGGTGCGGTGCGGCTCACGCAGTTGCCGTCCCGCACCGTAGATCCCGCCTCCGCGATTGATTTCCTGAGG
>DASQZE010000014.1:0-11420 GCA_035638875.1 Longimicrobium sp. | reverse complement strand
CAGTCTCGCCCCCGAAGCAAGCTTCGGATCCGCGGTGATGAACCAGAGAAACGCGTGCGTATCGAGAAGCAGCCGCATGGCTACATGTACTCCCGAAAGTCTTCCAGCGGCGCATCGAAATCGTCCGGCACGGTGAACAGGCCCCTGGCGCTCCCCGGCACACGATCGCCGGTGTTCGCTCCCTCCGCGGAAACGAGCCGCGCCCACAATGGGGCACCGTCGCGCGTGATCACGACCTCCGCGCCGTCACGTACCTGCTGCACCAGCTTGCCGAGCTGCGCCTCGGCCTCGGCGAGCTCGATTGCAAACGTCACCATGCACACCTCCGCGAACGTTGAGCGCTCCGTCCGAAATTAGCTGAATTTCCTTACCCTGTGCAGTCCTGCCGGTCAGATCCCGTACTCCTTGAGCTTTTGCCAGAGCGTCGTGCGGCCCATGCCCAGGGCAGCGGCGGCGCGGGTGCGGTTGCCGTCGGCCTCCTCCAGCGCGTGGATGATGGCCTCGCGCTCGGCGTCGGCGTCGGGGGCCACGTAGCGCTTGGCCGCCTCCGGGACGCGGGCGTCGGCCACGGACCGGCGCGCGTCGCCGTTGCCGTTGGACGGCGTCCACCCCGGCACGGCGCCCTCGCGCAGCTCCTCCGGGAGGTGATGCGCGAGGATGCGCCCGCCCTCGCAGACGATGCACGCGTACTCGATGGCCGTCATCAGCTCGCGGACGTTGCCGGGCCAGTCGTAGGCCTGCATGACCGCGATGGCCTCTTCGCTGATGCCGCCGATGCGACGGTGCGGCTCCACCCGCTCGTTCCACCGCGCCAGGGCCGCACCCGCCAGCGCCGGCACGTCCTCCGCGCGGTCCTTGAGCTCGGGGACGCGGATCTGAAAGACCTTCAGGCGGAAGTACAGGTCCTTCCGGAACGTGCCCTCCTCCACCATCCCCTCCAGGTCGCGGTGCGTGGCGGCCACCACGCGCACGTCCACGGCGAGCGTGCGCGAGGTGCCCACGCGGACGATCTCGCGCTCCTGCAGCACGCGCAGGAGCTTGGCCTGCATGGCGGGCGACACGTCGCCGATCTCGTCCAGGAACACCGTGCCCCCGTTGGCCTCTTCGAACAGGCCCTTTCGCTCGTTCACGGCGCCCGTGAACGCACCCCGCGCGTGGCCGAACAGCTCCGATTCCAGCAGCCCCTCCGCCAGCGCCGAGCAGTTGACGGCCAGGTACGGGCGAGGCCGCCGCGGGCTTTCGTCGTGCAGGGCGCGGGCGATGAGCTCCTTGCCCGTGCCCGTGGCGCCGCGCAGCAGGACGGTGCTTTCCGTGGGCGCCACCCGGGCGATGGCGCGCTTGACCTCGCGCATCTTGCTCCCCGAGCCCACGATGCGCGACGCGCCGGCGCCCAGGATGGGCTCGCGGCGGGCCAGGATGGCCTTGATCTTGGAGCGCAGCAGGGCGTTGTCGCAGGGCTTGGTCAGGTAGTCGTCCGCGCCCAGCTTGAGCGCCGCCACGGCGGAATCGACCGTGGCGAAGCCCGTGAGCATGAGCACCGGCACGTCGTTGCCGCCCTGGCGAAGCTCCTCCAGCACGGACAGCCCCGTGCGCCCTTCCATGCGCAGGTCCAGCAGCACCATGTCGAACTGGTCGTCGCGCAGCTTCTCCAGCCCCTCGTTTCCGCTGGCGGCGGCGTCTACCTCGTAGCCCTCGTCGGCCAGCAGGGCGCCGGTGCCCACGCGAAACGCGCGGTCGTCGTCGATGATCAGGATGCGCGCGGTATCCGGCATGGAATCGTCTTCGTCTCGTGAATCAGGAACTGCAAACGTCAGGGCTGCTGCGACTTCCACTGCGTGAAGAGGAACAATTCTCGTCTCGTCGCGGCGCGGGCCCTGGACCCCGGGCGAGCGCCCCCCTCCCCGACCCTCCCCCGCAAACTGCGCGGGGGAGGGAGAACGGCAACGGCACCGGGCCGCCGGCTCTCGCGGGCCCCTCACCCCCCGGCCCCCTCTCCCGTACACGATCTGTCCGGCACCCTCAGGTGCCTGCCCTGTACAAGGGGGAAAACGCGGGCAGATGTCGTTCGCGGCACCGGCATCCGTCCAGGCGGTTGAAACCGCGGCTACAACGGCACGACGTCCGCCCGCGCGCCTGCCCGGCTGCGATCGCGCAGGATGGCGAAGCCGGTTCAGCGGCCAAGCCGTCGAAGACGGCCGACGGACTTTCGTGTACCCCACGGCACCGGCCCGTACCGGACCTGTCGGCGAAGGCCGACATCGCGGGTTCATTGCCGCGAATTCATTCGCCGGGTCCCGATGCCCGCCACCCGCCCCATCTTCATCCCACAGCGCCACTTTCGCACTTTCGCACTTTCGCACTTTCGCACTTTCGCACTTTCGCACTTCCGTCCCTCAGTCCGCCGCCACGGCCGGCTCCGGCAGCTCGTCGCGGGCGGGAGTGGAATCGGACAGCGACTCGTCCAGCGTTTCGCGGGGCAGGCGCACGACGAAGCGGCTGCCCTGGCCCGGCGTGCTCTCCACGTCGATGCGGCCGCGATGCCCGCGGATGATCCCCTCCGACACGAACAAGCCCAGCCCGATGCCCGTAACCCCCGGCTTGGTGGTGTAGAACGCCTCGAAGATGTGCGGCAGGTCGCGCTCGCTGATCCCCGACCCCGTATCCTCCACCACCACCTCCACCGCATCGCCGTCCGCCCGCGTGGTCACGCTCAGCCGGCCGCCCCCCGCCATGGCGTCGCCGGCGTTGGCCACGAGGTTCGCCAGCACCTGCTGGACGGCCTCGGGGTGCGCCACCACGGGCGGCAGGTCGGGCTGCAGCCGGGCCGCCACCTCCACCCCGCGCCCCTCCAGCTCCGGACGCGCCAGCGTGAGCACGCGCGTCACCAGCGCGTTCAGGTTCAGCAGGCTGCTGGCGTCGCTCTGGGGACGGCTCTGCTCCAGCAGCCGCCGCGTGAGCGAGGCCAGGCGCGCCAGCTCCTCCTGCGCCAGGGTGAGGAACTCGCGGTTGGGGTCCGCCGGGTCGCCACGCCGCTCCAGCGCCTCCAGGCAGTTCTGGATGTTGTAGATGGGGTTGTTGATCTCGTGGCTCAGCTGCGCCACCAGCCGCCCCATGGCCGCCAGCTTTTCGCGGTGGATCATCTCCGCCTGGGCGGAGCGCAGCCGCGACTCGCGGTCGGCGATGGCCCGCCGCATCTCGCCGAACGCGCGCGCCAGCTGCCCGATCTCGTCCGCCCCCGCGCGGGGCAGCGGCGCCGCGAAGTCGCCGCGGGCCATGCGGGCCGACGCCTCGGCCAGGGCCTGCGTGGGGCGCGCCACGATGCGCGAGATGACGGCCGCCAGCACCAGGGCGAACACCAGCGCCGCGAAGCCGATGCCGAACAGCGAGCGCTTGATGGCCGTGGCCACCTCCAGCTCCTGCGTAATGGGGCGCAGCAGGATGACCGTGAGGGGAACGCCGCCCGCGGCCAGCGAGACGGGCGACGCCATGTACGCCTGGTCGGCGTCCAGCTGCCGGGGGGCGTCGCCGCTGGAAACCAGCAGCCCCAGCTCGCTGCGGCTCAGGAACCCGCGCACGCTGTCGGGCAGGGTGGTGTCCACCAGCGAGTCGCCCATCATCACGGCCACGTCGCTCTTGCCGCCCAGGTTTTTTTTGAACGCCGCCGCGCTCATGAAGGTGCCCACCCCCACGTATCCCATCCGCACGGTGTCGTCCCACACCTCCGCCAGGGCAAACCGCATGGGGGTGCTGCTGCTGTCCGGCAGGGCCACCACGGTGGAGCCCCCCCGGCCCGCGATGGCCACGGCACGCGCGCCCAGCCGCGCACCCACCCGCGTGGTGCCCAGGGTGTCGATGACGAGCGGCCGGTCCTTTTCCAGCGTGGCCTGCGTGCGCCGCTCCAGCGCCGTCTCGATGTGCCGCTGCAGGCGCCCGAACTGCCCGCGGCGCCAGTGGCGCACCACCACCGTGTCCAGGGCCAGCAGCTGCGCCGTGTTCACCATCCCCTGCTCGCGCGCCTCCCACTGGTTCACCATGGATACGCGGGCCGTGGACAGCTCGTCGCGCGCGCGCTCGTACACGCCGCGCTCCACCGCCTGCGCAATGAGCAGCAGCGCCGGCGCCACGATGAGCAGCGACGTGACGGCGAACATCAGGAACACCTTGGCGCGGAGCGTCAGGCCTCTCATGGAACGGCTTCCGGTGTGGTTCGCGTTCGCCGCGGGTGTTCACTGAACGCCCGCCGGGTGTTCAGTGAACGGTCAGGAACTCTTCCGAATGGCTCCGGCGAACGGTGCCGAAGTGCGGAGAACGCTGGAAAACTAAGTGCTGGCGCGGATTTTCGCCACGGCGGCCCCGATGGGCACATGCGGCATATCCGTTGCCAAACTACTGGCCTGACCGCGGCGACTACGCGGAGAGCGGCCGGCCGGACGGCCGGGTGATTCAAACTCAAGTACGGAGCTACAGCAATGACCAAGCGCATCTTCTCGATCGTGGCGATTGCGGCCCTTGCGGCCTGCGGCGGTGACGACGCGGCCGAGGGCGGCGAGGGCACGGTTTCGCAGGACACGGCCGTGACCACCGTCCAGGGCACCGACACCGTGAGCCAGCCGGTCGTCGTTCCGACCACCGACAGCGTGGTGACCACCACGACCGTCACGCAGGACACCATGCAGGGCACGGCTCCGGCCGGCGCGACCGGCACGCCGGTGGCCGACTCGGCCGCTCACTGAGCCGAGCAGCAGTAACCTGGCCGGCGCGCTTCCGGCGCGCCGGCTCGTTTTTAAAACGACCTGAAAGGTAAACGACCATGAAGAAGCTCATTGCCCTCTTCGGCATCCTGGCCCTTGCGGCCTGTGGCGGCGGCGACGACGAAGCCGCGACCACCGAGGACACCACCACCGTTGCCCCGGCTGCCGAGACCGCTCCGGTCGTAGCGCCGACGGACACGACCATGGCTGCCCCGATGCCGATGGACAGCGCCTCCGCGATGCCGATGGACAGCGCCGCCGCGACGACGGACAGCGCCGCGATGTAATCCCTGCGCTCACGCGCAGTGGTTTGCCGGGCCTGGACGTTCGCGTCCAGGCCCGGTTTTCTTGTGTGGATGATTCATCCTTCCTTTTGTGTGGATGATCATCCCGCTCGTCTTCCCGTGGGTGGCGCCGCCCGATCCGTCCCGTGCCTCGATCCCGGCGCCGGCCGAAGGATCTACCGTCCCGCATCGACGCCGCGCTGCGCCCGACCCGCCCGGCAGGCAGGCATCCCGCCGAGCGAATGAATTCGCCGCAACAACGACACGAAATCCGCCTGCGCGGATTGAGAGGCCGTGCCGTTCCGCCGGGACTTCTCGGGGGGGGCAATGCGACGATGCTTTGTCCCGTCGCGATACGGGTATCGTACACGACGGGGTTCCACGAAGCGCGCGGCAGATGGGACCCGGCGCGGGCAGCGCTCCATCGCGGGTGCGGCAGTCGATCACGGGAGAGTGGATCCTTCGATCGGCGCCACGGGAGCGTGCGGAGGGATGAAATCGGCGGCGCCTCCCTCAGAGTGTTTAAGAATCGTACTTCGCACGACACCCGCGCTTGATTTCCTGAGGGAGCGCACACCGGCAACTTCAGCGCGCACAATTCTTTGCGCGCGACCGAAGGATCTACTCCGCGCGAGCGAGGGGCAGGCTTCCCGCCGAGTTGCCAGCCCCCGGTGATGCGGGCCAGATCCTTCGGTCGGCGCCATGGATCCAGTCCGGAAAACGGTTCCGGCGGCGCCTCCCTCAGGAAATCAATTGTGAGTCCGGTCTAAGAAGTCATGAGCGCCGCTCGATTTCCGACGCCCGGAAAATCCGGCTCTCGAGGATGCCCTCAGGCGCACGAAGTCGAACGTGGGGTGCACGACCCCCGAAAAAGGCCCTCCGTGGCCGACTTCGGACTTATTAGACCAGACTCAATCGTGGGGAGAGTTTCTCGAACACACTCTCAGGAAAACAACGCTGGCGCAGTGGCTGTCCATCAACCGCAGTCGCCGGCCAGCTCGGATACGACAGCGTCCCACAGGAAGCACGGAGCCCCCGCACCGGCGGGGTGCGGGGGCTCGATCGGGCGGAGGCGCGGCGGGGTCAGGCGGTAGCGGGCTCGGCCTCGACGGCTTCGGCGGCACGGGCCTCGGCGTGCGCGGCATCGAACTCGTCGTGGATGCAGCGCATCACGTGCGTGGCCATTACGTCCAGCTGCGAGCGCGAGGGCACCGGCGCGTTGGGGTCCGGCAGCTGCAGCGGGAACGGCGCCTCGGCCGGCACCGGGATCAGGTGCAGGTGAAAGTGGAACACGTCCTGGCCGCCGTCGGCGCCGTTGGGCGAGAACAGGTTCACGGCGCGGCACCCCGTCGCCTTGCGCAGCCCGGGAAGAATGCGCTTGGCCACCATGAACGTGCGCGACGCCAGCTCCTCAGGAACGTAGAACAGGTTCTTGTAGTGCTCCTTGGGCACCACCAGCACGTGCCCCGGGTGCAGCGGCTGGATGTCGAGAAACGCGATGATCTCCTCGTCCTCGTGGATCACGCTCACCATCTCGTCCCCGCCGATGATGCGGCAGAAAACGCAGGTGGGATTCTGATTGGGGTCCACTCCGGCCTCCCGGCGGTGTCGTTGCAATCTCCGGCGCGGCGCGCCACTCTGTGCTCCGCGGGGTGCAAGAGGCAGGCCGGGCAGGGCTCCCGCGGAGCACCGCCGCGCCCGTCTCCATCGGCCGCGAACGCGCCGCGCGTAAGGCATCTCCGCACACTCCGTCCGGCAGATGCCGATGGCGCGCCGCCGCGCCGAATCCGATCGTGCAGCACGCCGGCGGAGGGCACGCCCCAATTCACCGCGCGCACGGCCGATGGCATCTGCCGCGCGGGGTGAATGACGGAAATCGGCACCCATCGTCTACCCCAGGAGAACGATGCACCACGAAGAGCTGGATTTTGTGGAGGGATGGCGCGAGATCACCCGCACGCAGCACGCAGCGGGGGCCACCATGGTGCTGGCGCCGGGCACGTCCGAGGGCGGGCGCAACAACCTGCACCCGGCCAACGACCAGTGGATCTACGTGGTCGCGGGCGAGGGCGCGGCGATCGTGCAGGACGAGAAGCATATGCTGCGGCCCGGCGTGCTGCTGCTGGTGGAGCGCGGCGAAACGCACGAGATCCGCAACACCGGCTCCGCGCCCCTGCAGACGCTGAGCGTGTACGTGCCCCCGCTCACCGGCGAGTGACCGCCGCGGCCCCGCATCCCACCCCGCTCCCGGAGCACCCGATGCATCCACAGCTGCAGGACCTGGCCAGCCAGTTCACCACCGCGCGCGAGCGGCTGCACCGGCTGGCGAACACCGTTCCGGCGGACGGCTGGGCGCGGCGCCCGTCCCCCGACAGCTGGTCGCCGGCGGAGTGCGTAGCGCACCTGAACCTGACGTCACGCACGTTCATTCCGCAGCTGCGCGATGCCGTCCGCGAGGCGCGCGGGCTGGGCGGCACGGCGCCGGCAACCTACCGGCGCGGGATCATCGGCTGGCTGCTGTGGAAGTCCATGCAGCCGGGCAAGGGGATGAAGGTGAAGACGGCGCCCAGGTTCGTGCCCGAGTCCGTCACGCCCCCCGCGGAGCTGCTCGCGGAGTTCGACCGGCTGCAGGACGAGCAGATGGAGCTGGTACGCTCGGCGGACGGGCTGGCCATCCACCGTGTGCGCGTTACGTCGCCGTTCGACGCGCGGGTCAAGTACAACGCGTTCGCGGCGCTCACCATCCTGCCCGCTCACCAGCACCGCCACCTGGACCAGGCGGAGCGGGCCCTGGCGTCCTCCGGCGCATCCGCCTGATCGGCGACGGTTGCGTGTCAGGAGCAGTCAGCCTGGATCGTTCTGATTGGCCGCGAATCCGAATCGCACCACGAGCCACACGATATCCAGCCGTATGATGCACATCCGCCGAATCCTCCTCCTCGCCGGCGCCGTGATGCTGGCCGCGTGCGAGAACAGCTCCGCCCCCGACGGGCCGGAAGGCCGCTACACCCTGGCCGCGGCGGAAGGCGACGGCCTGCCCGCGTTCGCCAACCCGTACCAGGCGGGGGGCTCCGGCCGCGAGATCGTGGACGCCACGCTGACCCTCTCCGCCCCGGACCAGGCGATGTTCGTGATGCGCTCGCGCCTGGTGGAGCCGAACGGAACGCGGGGGGCGATGGAGAACGACACCGTCCGTGCACGCTACACCCTGCGGGGCACCGCCCTCACTTTCGCCGGCCTGGGCGCCGCGCGGTTCCGGCTGGGCGCGGAGGCGACCCTGCAGTCCAACCGCCGCCTTGATGCCGTGCTGATGATTCCCATGGCCGCTTCCCAGGGCTTCGCCGAGTTCCCCACTGCCCTGCGCTTCTCCCGCTGACGCACCGGCTGCTCCCGGCTCCGGCCAATGGAAACGGGCCCCGCCACGCCGGCGGGGCCCCTCGCGCATCCACCTGGAGAGACGACCGCAATGAGATGGACGGCCGCCGGATGCTTTCTGTTCGCGGCCCTCCTGGGGGCGTCCTGCCAGGGCCCCCGTGGGGATCGAGGCCCCCTGGCGGGAGAATGGAGCGTTTCCCTGGATTCCGGCCTCCAGGCGGATGGCGTCATCGTCTTTCACCCGGCGGTCCCCTGCTACTGCGTGGAGCCGGGTGAGCTACCCGCGGAGGTGGAGATCGGGCGTGCGTATCTCGACCTAGCAGGCATGGGCCAATCTCCTCGACGTACGACCTCCGGCCGTTTCGCGGTGGGCGACGACGCGGACTACTACGAAGAAGCCATGGGCGAGGTGGATGGAACCGCCGTGGTGATCACGACCCGCGGACCCGCCGGACCCCGGTTCGAGGGGGTCATGGAGGGCGATTCGATTCGTGGCCAGTGGATGTACACGCTCCACGGAGACACGCTGCGGTCGGGACGAATGTCCATGCGCCGGACCCGGGCGAGCGAATACACCGATTCAGCCCGGGTGCGGAGCCGCAGGGGCGTCGACGGGTGGATGAGCGCGGCTCCCCTGCCAGCGCTCCGACCGTAGTCGCCGCATGAAACCATCCGTAGAAGCGGGAGCGCAGAATCGATTCGGATATCCGGCCTCATACCGAATCCCTGCATTGGTTGTGAGAAAAGCATCACACAGACGATGCAGGGCTAAACGAATGAGGACGCAGAAACCTGATACCGGATTTCACGATTCATTGTGCACACGGAGTTGCCGTCTCGCGTAGATGATGCGGAGACCTCCAGAGACGACAACGGATTGGAATCACACACAGGAACAGAGGTAACAGAGGAACTTCCATCGTCCTTTGTTACCTCTGTTCCACTGTGTGCGATTGCTGTTGCTGTTCTCATCTGTTCTCCGCGCCCTCCGCGTCTCCGCGTGAGGCCCTCTTCGAAGGCTGAGCGTGCAATCAACCCGCAATCCGGCTTCACCCGCGGCGGGCGCGGGGCGGACGCCAGTTCTCGCGCAGGAGGGCCCAGCGCTCGTGGTCGCGCCACCGCCCGGCGATCTTGAGGTAGCGGGGCGAAAATCCCTCCATGGTAAATCCCAGCCGCTGTACCAGCGCCCGCGACGCGGCGTTGCCCGGCTGCAGGTTGGCCTCCACCCGGTGCAGCTTGAGCTCGCGAAAGGCATAGGTCAGCACCAGGCCCACCCCCTCCGTCATGTACCCCTGCCCCGCGTACGCCGCCCCCACCCAGTAGCTCATGTACGCGTTCTGAAAGAAGCCCATGAAGATCTGGCTCAGGTTGGCGGAGCCCACGATGGCGCCGTCTTCCGTGCGGCAGAGGAGGAACGCCTTGAACTCCGGCTGCGCGGTGCGGTGCACCAGGCTGGCGAAGACCGCCGGCGTAGAGGCGGGCGCCATCCACGGGGTGTGAAAGCGCCGGCTGGCACGGACGATCCGGAGGAACTCCGTTTCGTCTTCCGCGGCCGGATGGCGGATGAGCACGCGGCGGCCGGTGAGCAGTGCGTCGGACATGGATGCGTGAATCAAAGTGGCGTCAGAGTACGTCGAGACATATGATCTCCGCGCCCCACCCTCCCCGCAACCCCGTTGGGCCTTCCCCATGCAAATCCGTCACGTTTCCCTGGTCCCCCTGGCGCGGCTCACCGCGCCGGCCGCCGCCGCGCTGGTGCTGCTGGCCGCCCCCGCCCAGGCGCAGCCGGATCCCGGCGCGCGCGTGGATTCGCTGTTTGCCGCCTGGAACAACCCGCGGTCGGCCGGATGCGCCGTGAGCGTGGCGCAGAACGGTCGCACGGTGCTTTCCCGCGCCTACGGCAGCGCCAACCTGGAGCACGGCATTCCCAACACCCCGGCGACGGTGTTCGAGGCCGGTTCCGTGAGCAAGCAGTTCACGGCCGCGGCCATCGTGCTCCTGGCGCGCCAGGGCAAGCTGTCGCTGGACGACGACGTGCGCCGCCACGTGCCCGAGGTGCCGGACTACGGCACGCGCATCACCCTGCGCCACCTGCTGAACCACACCAGCGGCCTGCGCGACTGGGGGAGCGTCATGCAGCTGGCCGGCTGGCCGCGGGGCACGCGCATCTACACGCACGCCCACACGCTGGACGTCGTCAGCCGGCAAAAGGCGCTCAACTTTACGCCCGGCGCGGAATACTCGTACAGCAACACGGGCTACAACCTGCTGGCCATGATCGTGGAGCGGGTGAGCGGCGAGAGCTTCTCCGCGTTCACCCGCCGCGAGCTGTTCACGCCGCTGGGGATGACGAAGACGGAGTGGCGCGACGACTTTACGCGCACGGTGCCGGGCCGGGCGAGCGCCTACACCCTGGACGGCGGCGCCTGGCACCTGCAGATGCCGTTCGAGAACGTGCACGGCAACGGCGGCCTGCTGACGACGGTGGAAGACCTGCAGCGGTGGAACCAGGCGCTGGATGCCGGCACCATCGCCGGACTGGACACCCTGGAGACGCAGGGCGTGCTGAACAACGGGCGGCGGATCGAGTACGCGCTGGGGCTGGCCGTGGCCGAACTGCGCGGGGTGCGCGAGGTGAGCCACAGCGGCGCAACGGCCGGCTACCGCGCCTACCTGGCCCGCTACCCGGACGCCGGCGTTTCGGTGGCGCTGCTGTGCAACGCAGGCAACGCCAACCCCGAGCTGGCCACCCGCGCCGCGGGCCTGTTCATGGCGGACCGCTTCCGCCCCGCCCCCGCGCCCCCCGCCGCCGTGCCCGTGGACGCGTCGGAGCTGGAGCGGCGCGCGGGGCTGTACCGAAACCGGCGCACGGGCGCACCCCTGCGGCTGGTGATGGCGGAAGGCAAGCTGCGGTCGGGGGGCGGCACGGAGATCATCCCCATCGGCCCCGGGGTGTTCAGCTTTGGGCCCAGCGCCACGCGGATCGACTTCGTGGACGGGCCCCGCATCG
>DASQZE010000013.1:0-6150 GCA_035638875.1 Longimicrobium sp. | reverse complement strand
CCCTCCCCCAGGGGTTTTTGGGGGAGGGTGGGCGAGGTTTACGAGCCTGGGTGGGGGCGCTCGCGGCCTCCGCCTCGGGCACGATACCACACCACCCTTGACGTCCCATCCGCCTCGTAGTATCATCTCACCTAACATCGTTAACCATCATATCGGAGTTATGGGAACGAAGGAGCGGCGGGAGCGGGAGCGCATGGAGACGCGCGACAAGATCCTCGAGGCGGCGCGCGAGATGTTCGCCACGCAGGGGATCGAGGCGACCACCATGCGTGCCATCGCCCAGCGCATCGAGTACACGCCCACGGCCATCTACCACCACTTCAAGGACAAGGACGCGCTCATCATCGAGCTGTGCCACGGCGACTTTCGCAAGCTGGGGCGGCAGTTCACGCAGATGGAGCGCATCGACGACCCGGTGGAGCGGCTGCGCAGCATCGGCATGGCGTACGTGGAGTTCGCCATCGCCAATCCGCACCACTACCAGATCATGTTCATGACGCGCACGCCGGCGCATGAGCATCCCGAGGAAAAGAACCCGGAGGAGGATGCGTACGGCTTTCTGCTCGCAACGGTGCAGGAGGGGATGGATGCCGGCCGCTTCCGCCCCGAGCTCACGGACGCGCACCAACTGGCGCAGATGACGTGGAGCAGCGTGCACGGCATCATCTCGCTGCAGATCGCCAAGTGCCACGATCCGTGGGTGGATTGGCGCGACCTGCGCGCGACGGCGCGGGCCATCATCGACGCGCTCATCCGCGGCATCCTCAGCGAGGCGCCGCAGGCCTGATCCAGGCCCGCGGCACCCCACGGAGGTTCTTTTTGCCTGGCGACTTAACAATGTTAGATTTCATCACCAAGTCAGGTGTTTCCACGACGGTAACGAGACGGTCCACGACAACCCCGAGGTGAATCTCATGAAGGGCCCCGACCGACCCCGATCCCCTTTCGCGCGGCTGCTGGCCGCCGCGCTTCCGCTCTCCCTGGCGTTCGCCGGGCCGCTGGCCGCGCAGGACGCCGCCGCGCCGCCCGCCGCCGATCCGCTGGGCGGCTACGTGCGCCAGGCGCTGGACGGCAACCTGGGCCTCCGCCAGGAGCGGCTCTCCGCCGACCGCGCCGAGGCCGCCGTCCGCGAGGCGCGCGGCCTGTATCTGCCCAGCCTGACGCTGGATTCGCGCTACTCGGAGATGCGCGGGGGGATGAACATCGGCGACTTCATCAACCCGGCGTACGGGGCGCTCAACGAGATCACGGGGAGCGACCGCTTTCCCACGGACGTGGACGCGCGGCTGCCGCTGGCGCAGGAGACCAAGCTGCGCATCGCCCAGCCCCTGTATCAGCCAGCCATCCGCGAGAACCACCGGCTGCAGCGCACCCTGCGCGACCTGCAGGGCCACGCCCTCGGCGCCGCCACCCGCCAGCTCGCCGCCGACGTGCAGACGGCCTACCTGGACTACGCCCGCTCCGTGCGCGTGGTGGAGCTCTACCGCAACACGCTGCCCCTGCTGGACGAGAACCTCCGCGTGGCCGAGCGGCTGGTGCTGCGCGGCACCGCCACGCCCGATGCCGTGCTCCGTGCCCGCGCCGAGCGGGGCGAGACGCAGCAGGCGCTGGACGAGTCCGCCGTGCGCAGCCAGGCCGCCATGCGCCGCTTCAACCAGCTGCTGAACCGCCCGCTGGATACGCCGGTGGAGGTGTTGCCGGACGAGACGCTGGCCTTCGCGCTCCCGGTGGATGAGGACGGTGCCGTGGCCCGCGCCCTCGCCGGGCGCGAGGAGCTGCGCCAGTCCGACGCGGGCATCGCCGTCGCCGAGTCGCAGGCGCGCATCGCCGGGAGCGCCGCGCGGCCGACGGTGGCGCTGGCGATCGATTACGGATTCCAGAGCGCGGACTACTCGTTCGGCGCGGACGACGACTTCGCCATCGCCTCGCTGGTCGTCTCGTGGAACGCCTTCAACGGCGGGCAGACGGGCGCGCGGCGGCAGCAGGCGCGCATCGAGGCCGACCGCGCCCGCGCCGGCCGCGCCAACGCTGAGCAGCAGATCGAGCTGCAGGCGCGCACGGCGTTCCGCTCGGCCCAGGTGGCGCGCGGGGCCATCGCCACGGCGGAGGACCGGCTGGCCGCCGCGCGCCGCACCTACGAGCTGGTGGAGCGCCGCTACGGGGAAGGCATCGCCGCGCAGATCGAGCTCATCGACGCCCGCACCGCCTTCACCCGCGCCGGGCTGAACCTGATCCTGACGCGGTACGACTACGCCGCGCGGTTCGTGGAGCTGGAGCGGGCGGCGGCGCTTCGCGAACTGAACTGAAGGGCAGTGCGAAAGTGCGAAAGTGCGAAAGTGCGAAAGTGCGAGAGTGCGGAAGTGGTTGATTTGTTTTACTGAGGGAGGCGCCGCCCGGCACTCGCCCGTTCCCGATGCCAGGGCGCCGACCGAAGGATCTGGCCCGCGAAACCGGACGCTGGCATCTGGGCTCGAACCCGGCCTCTACGCGAGCCCGGAGTAGATCCTTCGGTCGCGCCCACGGTGGGTGCACGGGCAGAGCTCGCGAGGGCGCTCCCTCAGGAAATCAAGCTGGCGTCGTGTGGTGGGAATCACCTGGCCTCGAAACCAAAGGGAGGATGTGATGGATACACGGATGATGATGGTTCTGCCGCTGCTGGCACTGGCGGCGGCGTGCGGGCGGGACGCAAAGGCGGAAGTCTCGCAGGGGCCGGATGCGGTCGCGGTGCGGACGGCGCCCGTGGCGCGGGAGTGGGTCACACGCGCCGTTGAAGCCACCGGCACGCTGCACAGCAAGGACGAGATCGAGCTGTCGTTCAAGATGCCCGGCATCGTGGGCCGCGTGCTCGTGGCCGAGGGGCAGCAGGTGCGGCGGGGGCAGCCGCTCGCCACGCTGGACCTGCGCGAGATCGATGCGCAGGTGATGGCGGCCCGCGCGGGCGTCACCAAGGCGGAGCGCGACCTGGCCCGCGCGGAGGCGCTCTACGCGGACAGCGTCGCCACGCTGGCGCAGGTGCAGGACGCGCGCACGGGCGCCGAGGTGGCGCGCAGCGGGCTGCAGGGTGCGGCGTTCAACCGGCGCTACGCCACCATCGTGGCTCCCGCGGACGGTGTGATCCTGCGCAAGCTGGGCAACGACGGCGAGCTGGTGAGCCCCGGCGCGCCCGTGCTCGTGCTGGGCAGCAGCGAGCGCGGGCAGGTGCTGCGCGTGGGCGTGGCCGACCGCGACGCCGTCCGCCTCAAGGCTGGCGACGCGGCGACGGTGCGCTTCGACGCGTTCCCGGGTGAGGAGTTCGCGGCCTCCGTGCGCGAGGTGGCGCCGGGGGCGGATCCGCGCACGGGCACGTACCAGGTGGAGGTGACGGTGCAGCCGGGCGGCCGGACACTGTCGTCCGGCCTGGTGGGGCGGGTGGAGATCCGGCCGGCGGCGGGGACGGAGATGGCGCTCGTGCCCATCCAGGCCATCCTGGAGGCCGACGGCAACGCGGCCACCGTCTACACGCTGACGGCGGATGGAAAGAAGGCGCGGCGGGTGCCGGTATCCGTCGCCTTCATCCAGGGCGAGCGGGTGGCGGTGAGCGGCGGGCTGGACGGCGTGGCGGCGGTGGTGACGGACGGCGCGTCGTACCTGGGCGACGGCGTGAGCGTAAAGGTGGTGCCATGATCACCCGCATCACGCAGTTCTTCATCGACCGCTACCAGCTCACCATCGTCCTCTTCGGGATGCTGGCGGTGATGGGATGGGCATCGTGGGCCAGCATTCCCAAGGCGGAAGATCCCGCGATCCCCATCCCCACCTACATCGTGGTGGCCGTGTACCCGGGCGCGCAGCCGGCGGACGTGGAGCAGCTGATCGTGGATCCCATCGAGGAGGCGATGGGCGAGCTGGATGCGCTGGACCAGATCCGCAGCGACGTGCAGGACGGCGTGGCGGTAATGCGCATCGAGTTCGAGCCGGACGAGGACGCGGACGACAAGTACGGCGAGGTGGTGCGCGAGATCAACGCCCTGCGCGCAGACCTTCCCGCGGACCTGTACAGCCTGGACGTGCGCAAGGTGAGCGCGTCCGAGGTCAACATCGCCCAGGTCGCGCTCGTGAGCGAAGTGATGCCGTACCACGAGTTGGAGCAGCGCGCGGAGCGGCTGGAAGAGCGGCTGGAGCAGGTGCCGGGGGTAAAGAGCGCGGAGGCGTGGGCGTTCCCGGAGCGCGAGGTGGGCGTCTCGCTGGATCTCGGGCGGCTCGCGCAGCTGGGGATCGCGCCGGGGCAGGTGCTGCAGGCCATCGGCAGCGACAACGCGAACGTGCCGGGGGGCACGGTGGACGCCGGCAGCCGCCGCTTCAACGTCAAGACGAGCGGCGAGTACGCGTCGCTGGACGAGGTGCGCAACACCGTCGTCCGCGCTGCGGGGGGCAACGTGACGTTTCTGCGTGACGTGGCGGACGTGGACTGGAGCTACGGCGACCCCACGCACGTGGCCCGCTTCAACGGCCGCCGCGCCGTATTCGTCACGGCCAACCAGCTGCCGGACGCGACGATCTCCACCGTGCGCGACGGGATCTGGAAGGAATTGGATGCGTTCGCGCGGACGCTGCCACCCACCGTGAAGCTGGAGCGCGGCTTCGACCAGTCGAAGAACGTGAACGAGCGGCTGTCGCACCTGGGCCGCGACT
Source organism: Longimicrobium sp. (assembly GCA_035638875.1). Taxonomy (GTDB): domain Bacteria; phylum Gemmatimonadota; class Gemmatimonadetes; order Longimicrobiales; family Longimicrobiaceae; genus Longimicrobium. The sequence goes on along the minus strand of DASQZE010000013.1, from coordinate 1,479 downwards.
TTCTGATCGCCATCTTTCTCGTCCTGCTGACGCTGCTCCCCCTGGGATGGCGCGCGGCGGGGATCGTCATGGTCAGCATCCCGCTGTCGCTGGCGATGGGCCTCACGGCGCTGAACCTGACGGGGTTCACCATCAACCAGCTGAGCATCGTCGGCTTCGTGATCGCGCTGGGGCTGCTGGTGGACGATTCCATCGTCGTCGTGGAGAACATCAGCCGCTTCCTCCGTGAGGGGCACTCCCGGCGCGAGGCGGCGCTGCTGGCCACGAAGCAGATCTCCGTCGCCGTGGTGGGATGCACGGCCACGCTCATCTTCGCCTTCCTGCCGCTCATCTTTCTCCCCGGCACGGCGGGGCAGTTCATCCGGGTGATGCCGCTGACGGTCGTCTTTACGGTCGTCGCGTCGCTCATCATTTCGCTGACGATCATCCCCTGGCTGGCGAGCCGCACCCTGTCGCGCACGGAAGACCCGGAGGGCAACGTCTTCATGCGCGCCCTGCACCGGATGATCGGCGTGACCTACGCGCCCGTGCTGCACCGCGCGCTGGCCCGGCCGGGAATGACGCTGGCGGGCGCGGCGGCGCTGTTCGTCGGCTCGCTGGCGCTGGTGCCCGTCGTCGGCTTCAGCCTCTTTCCGAAAGCGGGGACGCCGCAGTTCCTGGTGGACGTGGAGACGCCGGACGGCAGCAGCCTGGCCGAGACGGACCGCGCGGCCCGCTTTGCCGAGCGCGTGATGGCGCAGCAGGAGGGCGTGCAGGCGGTGATGTCGAACGTGGGGCGCGACAACCCGCAGGTGTACTACAACGTCATCCCGCGCAGCGAGAACCCGTCCGTGGCGCAGCTGTTCGTCACGCTGGACGAATACCATCCCACGGAAACGCCGGCGATGTTCGACCGGCTGCGGGCGCGCTTCGCGGAGTATCCCAACGCGCGCATCGAGGTGCGCGAGTTCGAGAACGGGCCGCCCATCGACGCGCCCGTGGCCATCCGCTTGACGGGGGCGGACCTGGACACGCTGCGGTCGCTGGCGGAGCGGGTGGAGCGCGTCATCCACGCCACGCCGGGAACGATGTACGTGGACAACCCCGTGCGGCTGGCCCGCACGGACCTGAAGGTGGAGGTGGACCAGCACAAGGCGGGGATGTTCGGCATTGCGGCCGTGGAGGTGGACCGCACCATCCGCATGGGGATCGCGGGGCTGAACGCCGGCCTGTACCGCGACGGCACGGGGGAGGAGTACCCCATCCGCGTCCGCCTGCCGCACCAGGGGATGCCCACGGTGGACGCGCTGGACCGCGTGTACGTGTCGAGCCTGACGGGCGCCACGGTGCCCCTGCGGCAGGTGGCTGAGGTGCGGTTCGCCAGCACGCCGCCGCGCATTCAGCACCACGCGCAGCAGCGGGCCGTGACGGTGACGAGCTACGTGCGCAGCGGCTTCAACACGGACCGCGTTACGCGCGACGTGCTGGCGAAGCTGGAGG
>DASQZE010000012.1:0-5982 GCA_035638875.1 Longimicrobium sp. | reverse complement strand
CTGTTCGTGACCAGACCGTAGTCCGGCTCGAAGTTCTCGCCGCCCGGGAACTCCTGCGGCATGTACGCGCCGTGCAGGCGCAGCCCCAGCGTGGGGGTGAAGAAGAACGCGGCCGTCGCACCGAAGATGCCCGAAATCTCCGGCGAATAGCCCTCATCGTTGATCTCGAACCAGTCGGTCGTGTACGCCCCACCGGCGTAGATACCGAGGTCGAACGCACTCGCGCGGCGGCCCACCATGTCCTGGGCCTCCGCCGTCCCGCTCGTCCCTGCTGCTACCACTACGGCAGCCGCCAGGGCGGATGTCAGCAATCGTTTCATCGAGTCCTCTCCGAACCGGGTGATGGATCTTCCCTTCCCGTCTGTCTCCCGCCATGACCATCCACCGTCACGACTCGGGGTATTCAGGCCGAAACCATGGCCGCTCCCCTGGCGAATTCCTGCACCTGCACCAACAACTGCTGCGCCGCTCACCTCCTTGGCATCAGGGTAAGGGTCCCGGCCCGGGACCGTGTCGAAAGGCATTGAGCACTCCGCCCAGGACGGCACCGTAGGCTATGTGCCCCGCGACCACGGCCCAGGGGGTCGCCCGACCCCATGCCAGGCCAAAACGACCGGGGGCCGGCAGCCGGCCCTGCTTGACGCACTGGCTCACCCGCTCCAGGAGCGGAAGAGCGGCCGCGGCCACCGCACCGAGCAGCAGCCCCGCCAGCAGGCCGTTGCCCCACCCCGCGCCGCCCAGCACGCCCATGATGCCCGCGTACAGGGCGGGTACCACGGACACGCCCAGCGCGAGGAAAAGAAGGAATCCGACGGTTTCCGTCAAGGGAACATTTGGCTCACGGAAGAAAATGCACCCCAGCTGCGACGTCGGGCTGAACCGGGTGAGGTCAAAGGTACGGAACACCCAGAACACGCACGCCGACAAGACCGTGGCCACGAAACCGGCAAAGACGATCGCGGTCCAGCTTCCTCCCATCACGCTCCACTCCCCCTGGGCCGACGCCCCCCGTCCGGCCGCCGCGATGCCTCGTGCTGGCGGAATTCCTGGTGATTGCTGCAGGTTCGATGCCCGGTGCACAGCACCACGCCGGCGGTACCGGGTAGCTGACGCCCCGCCGCGCGGGACGTCACTCCGTGCGCCCGCACCCGGCGCGGCTGGGCTACGAGACCGGCTCCGCCGCGGGGGCGGGCGCCGTGCCGGACGGGACCGTACGGCCGTCCACCTCGCGGCGCGGCACGCGGGCCGAGTCCAGCGGCACCAGCACGTCGTCGGCGACGATGCGCAGGGCACGGTTGAAGATGACGTCCGAAACGCCTTCCGGGATGGACATCACCTCCAGGTACAGGTCCGCCGCCTCGTGCAGGGGCACCTCCTCGGCCAGCGCCTTGCCGAAGACGAGCGCGTTGTGCACGTGCGTCTCGAACAGGGCGTCCTCGGCGCGGGCCGCGGCCAGGTTGATGCGCTGGCGCAGGTCGTCCTTCACGCGGCCGCGGATGCGGTGGCGCACACGCGAGAACACGGCGCCGAACCGGCCCTCTTCGCTGCCGCGGTCCGTCGACTCGTCCAGGTCGTCGTCCTCGGACAGGTCCAGGTTCAGGTCGTCGGCCTCGGTGAGCCCCGTGCGCCGGCCAATGGCCGCCAGCGCGCGGCTTCCCACGTTGCGGGCCTGCTCGGGCGTCAGGCGCAGGATGCGGGCGTAGATGTCGACCGCCGAGTCGAACGGCAGCTCGTCGGCCACCAGGTCCACCAGCGCGAGCACGTGGCGCACGTGGGTGGAAAGCAGCCGCTCCTGGCAGACGGCGGTGGTCAGGTCCACCTGCCGCTGCATGGCGCGCGAGATCTTACGGGTGAGGGCCACGGGCACTCTCTCCGGTGTTCCGGGTTGGGGGCACCGGGTAATGACACCCGGGGCGTTGTTCCCGGCGCCGGGGAGCAAGTTCCATTCCCAGGCCCGGTGTTCGCTGGGCCGAGAGGCCGAACGTGGCGTACCATCGGCCCCGGTTCACCGTCCGCCCGACTGCCTCCCGCACGCCTCGTCCCGCCGGCGCCCCTCACCTCCGATTTCCGAACGCGATCGCCCCGGGACCAGCGGAGTCCCGGGACGATCGAGAGAGCGGTTGTTGGCGCACGGTCCGCGTCGGCAGGAGCAGGCGTCAGCCCGCCGGGAGGTGCGCGCGCCGGTCGGAGGCGCCAGCGCGGCGCTCGGGCTGGAACGCATGGACGTTGCCCTGCACGTACCGCTCGAAGAAGATGAGCCCAAGCCCCCACACGATGCCGACGACACCCAGCGCGATTACCACCCGCGCCACCCAGAACACGATCACGTAGTACACGGTCATGGCTTTCTCCGCGTTCGGATCCATTCGGTGACCGTGCCGAAGCTGCCCACGATGCCGGCGATCACGATGGAAAATCTATAGAGATTGGTTTGAAAATCCAGCCATTCGTTGCAGTGGCCCGTATTCAGCCGTACGACCGAGGTGAACGAAGTGCTTGCCGCCTGGCACATTCGGGCCCCTCGCTCATGATCCACGTAGACGCCGTACAACCCGGCGGACAGGATGGCGGCGAGCAGAAAGAACCCGAAGGCGAAGCTCAGCAGCGTCTTGCGCCGGCGCCCCAGCGGAGGACCCTGCGACAGCGATTCGAAGATTCCGCCCAGCTGCGCCGCGCAAACCATGACCGAGAAGAAGAGCAGCTCGGGCGAGTTCTGCCACTGCTCCGGCGAAATGCCCCGCAGCGTCTGCAGCAAGGCCGAAAAGCCGAACGGCAGCAGCCCCATCGCGACCGTGAAGACGAACCACCTGAGCATCGGGCCCATGGCTCTCCCGTGGAAGGTCGGCGCGAAGGAAGCAGAGAACGGCGACGCAGCTAATTTACGAAGGGGTAAAAAACACGCAAGTGATTGCAGTAAGGTGGTTTGGGTCCTGGCGCATCCGGTGCTCCGTGCGTCCGGAACCCGCCATCCCCAGGACAGTTTCAGGAGAATCCCAGCAAACGCGGGGAAATCCACCAGATACAAAAGGAGCGGGCAGGCATCATGCCGATGCCCGCCCGTCGCCCAAACAGATGCGTAACCCGTTTCACACCAGCAGCATGGCGTCGCCGTAGGAGTAGAAGCGGTAGCCGCGCTGGATGGCCTCCGCGTATGCACGCATCACGGATTCGTAGCCGCCGAGCGCGGAAACGAGCATCAGCAGCGTGCTGCGCGGCAGGTGGAAGTTGGTGACCAGGTGGTCCACGGCCTTGAAGCGGTACGGCGGGCGGATGAAGATGTCAGTCCATCCCTCCCCCGCCTGCACCACGCCGTCGTCCGTGGCCACGCTTTCCAGCGTCCGCGTGACCGTGGTGCCCACGGCCCAGACGGAGCCGCCCGCCGCGCGCGCGGCGTTCAGCGCGGCCGCCGCTTCCGCGGAAACCTGGTACCACTCGGAGTGCATGCGGTGCTCCGCCGGGTCCTCCGTCTCCACCGGGCGAAAGGTGCCCACGCCCACGTGCAGCACCAGGCGCACGATGCGCACGCCCTTCGCCTCCAGCGCCTCCAGCATGCCCGGGGTGAAGTGCAGCCCCGCGGTGGGCGCCGCCACGGAGCCGCGCGCGCGGGCGTACACCGTCTGGTAGCGCTCGCGGTCCGCCTCCGTGGCGGAGCGCTCCACGTACGGCGGCAGCGGCACCTCGCCGTAGCGGTCCAGTGCCTCCGTCAATCCCAGCGGCGTCACGAGACGGACGATGCGCTCGCCCCCCGGTGTGGACTCCACGATCTCCACGGACAGCTCCGGGCCGATCTCCACCGTCCGGCCCGGCTTGAGCTTGGCGCCGGGGCGGACGAGCGCCGTCCACACCTTCTCCTGCCCCTGGTGCGGATGGAGGAGAAAAATCTCCGCCTCCGCGCCGCTGGCCCTGCGGCCCAGCAGCCGCGCGGGAAAGACGCGCGTCTCGTTGAGCACCAGCGCGTCGCCCGCGGGGACGTAGTCCACCAGGTCCGCGAAGGTGCGGTGCGCCAGCTCGCCCGTTGCGCGGTCCAGCACGAGCAGGCGGCTGGCGTCGCGGTGCTCCACCGGGGCCTGCGCGACCTGCTCCGGCGGAAGGTGAAAGTCGAAGTCCGACGTGCGGAAGGCCCGTTGGCTCACGCGTCGAACAGGTTGGGCTGGGCGGGGCGCGGCGGGCCGCTCAGGCTTCCCAGGCCGCTCTGCTGGTCCACGGGCGGCGCGTAGCCGAAGCGGCGGTACGCCAGCGCCGTGGCCACGCGGCCGCGCGGCGTGCGCATGAGGAAGCCGTTCTGGATCAGGAAGGGCTCGTACACCTCTTCCAGCGTCCCCGCGTCCTCGCCGATGGCGACCGCGAGCGTGTTCAATCCCACGGGCCCGCCGCCGAACTGCTCGATCATGCTGCGCAGCACGCGCGTATCCATCTCGTCCAGCCCGAACTCGTCCACGTCCAGCATGAGCAGGGCGGCGTCGGCCACGGCGCGGTCGATGTGGCCGTCGGCGCGCACCTGGGCGTAGTCGCGCACGCGGCGCATCAGCCGGTTGGCCACGCGCGGGGTGCCCCGCGAGCGGCGCGCGATCTCCATCGCCCCGTCCTTGTCGCATCCCACGCCCAGGATCTCGCCGGTGCGCTCCACGATGAAGGCCAGGTGCTCCACGGGGTAGTAGTGCAGCCGCTGCACGATGCCGAAGCGCGCGCGCATGGGCGGCGTGAGCAGGCCGTACCGCGTGGTGGCGCCGATGAGGGTGAACTTCTCGATGGGCATGCTGATCATCTGCGCATGCGGGCCGTCGCTCAGGCGCACGTCGATCCGCCAGTCCTCCATCGCGGGGTACAGGAACTCCTCGATGATGGGGCGCAGGCGGTGGATCTCGTCGATGAACAGGATGTCGCCCTCGCGCAGCGTGGTGAGCTCGCGCACGAGGTCCGCCGGCTTTTCGAGCACGGGGGCGGCGGTGATCTTGATGTTGACGCCCAGCTCGCGGGCCATCAGCAGGGCCAGCGTGGTCTTGCCGAGCCCGGGCGGGCCGTAGAAGAGCGTGTGGTCCAGCGGCTCGCGCCGGTTGAGCGCCGCGTCGATGGCGATCTGCAGCGACTCCTTGACCTTGGGCTGGCCGATGAACTCCGCCAGCCGGTTGGGGCGCAGCGAAAGCTCGGCGGTCTCCTCGTCGCCCATGACGTCGGGCGTGGTGATCTCGGAGCGGGGTTCCTGTGACATCGGCATTCCATCGGGGGAGCATCGCATAGCGCTCCCAATGTACGGACTTTGTTCGGAACGTGCCACACATCCGGCGAGGAATCGCTTCTCCGTTTGCGACGGAGAGCGGTGGCGGATACACGGCCGCGGCCCTCCCCGGGTCGGGAAGGGCCGCCGCATGGGAAGCATCCGCTTCACATCATCCGAGAGCTGACGTGGGACGTGCAAGGACGCGATCCCGGGCGGCAGGCGATCCACCTGCCGCGGGCGGGTGGATTCCGCACTCGTTCCTCGCTCGGGAATGACGGTCTTGGCCTCGGACCGAAGATCCGGATCCTCCGAGCTCTACTTCAGCCGGCCGAGCGCCTCGCGGATCAGGTCCGGGGCGGCAAGGCTGCCCTTTTCCTGGATCACGCTCCGCACGGCGCGGTCGGCGTCCTGCTGCGTCACGCCCAGCGCGGTGAGGGCGCGCAGGGCCTCTTCCGCGGCGGGTGCGCGCTGGCCCAATGCGCCGGCGGCAAAGGCGATGTCGTCCAGCTTGCCCGTGAGCTCCAGCACCACGCGCTCCGCCGTCTTCTTCCCCACCCCGCTCACGGCCGTGAGCGCCGCCACGTTCCGCTCGCGCACGGCGCGCACCACCGACTCGGCCGTCATGGACGAGAGCATGGCCAGGGCCAGCCGCGGCCCCACGCCGTTGATGGTCAGCAGCCGCGTGAAGACCGTCTTTTCCGTGTCGTCCAGGAACCCGAAGAGCATCACGGCGTCTTCGCGCACCAGGTGGTAGGTGCGGATGG
>DASQZE010000011.1:0-3245 GCA_035638875.1 Longimicrobium sp. | reverse complement strand
CGGAAAGGGACAGCGCCGCAGCGTCAAGCTGGGGGTAGGGGGCTCGTGCGCGAAATCATCCGGAAAGCCAGCGCATCCCCCTGCGCCGCCTGAAATTGTGCTGAAAGAGCAATGCTCCCGCCGTGGTGAATAAGCGAGGTTGAACAATAGAAGTCCAGGATGAACGCACCGACAGGGTGCTGCCGGCGAAAGTTGAATCCGCCGAGCTTTCCATCGCGAAGCGCGATCCAGAGGTGATCCTCCGCCGGTGTGCGGGCCTCCCGCCGCGTTGCCAGCCCTCGGTGATGCGGGCCAGATCCTTCGGTCGGCGCCATGGATCTAACCGGGAGAAGGGTTTCGGCGGCGCCTCCCTCAGGAAATCAAGCGCGGGGAGAGATTCTTATACACGCTCTGAGACTGAGGGAGGTGCCGCCGATCCCGTCCCATTCGCGGAACTCCGGCGCCGACCGAAGGATCTACCGTCCCCTGCCACCCACATCGGCCGTCGCCCGTGCCGGATTCGTTCGTCGGGATGGCGCCGCCTGCGTGGGTCCGTGAATGGGGGCTGTTCTCTGTGGATGGGGAATCCATCACGGGATGGTCCTTCCGAAAGGCCGACGTCAGGCACGGGAGAGGAGATCCTTCGGTCGGCGCCATGGTGCCGGCACGGGACGGACCGGGCGGCGCCTCCCTCAGGAAATCAAGCTGTTTCGCGGATTGTCGACCGTAGCGGGTGCTGTCGAGGCCATTCTACGCCAGCTTCGTCATCCGCGCGCTGATCTCCCACATGCGGCGTGCGGCCTCCACGTCCTGCGACGCGGCGGAGGAGCGGGCGGGGCGGTCGTCCTTGAAGTACTCGCCCGTCACGTTCGCCACCGCGGGGTCGCACGCCAGGTACACGGCCGTGCGCGCGCCGTGCGCCGGCGTGCGCATGAACGGCTTGAACAGCCGCAGCGCCGCGAATCCCCCGAACAGCAGCGACGTCCCCACCACGCCGGGGTGCATGGCGTTGGCCGCCAGCGCCGGCAGCGGATGGCGGCGGGCCAGCTCGCGCGTCATCCACAGGTTGTACAGCTTGGTGTTGCTGTACTGCCGCAGCCCGTTGTACGTGCCGCGCATCTCCAGGTCGTCCCAGCGCGGCTTGGCGGCGTTGTGCGCGCCGGAGCTCATGGTCACCACGCGGGCCGGGGCGCCGGCGCGGAGCCGTTCCAGCAGCAGGTTGGTCAGCAGGAAGGGCGCGAGGTGGTTCACGGCCAGCTGCATCTCGATCCCGTCTTCCGTCTGCTCCAGCGTGCGGGTGTAGACGGCGGCGTTGTTGATCAGCACGTGCACGGCGGGGTATCGGTCGATGACCTGCGCCGCGGCCGCACGCACCTGCGCCTGCGACGCGAGGTCCGCCAGCACCACGTCCACCCGGCCGTGCCCCGCCGCGCGCACCACGGTCTCGCGCGTCCGCGCCGCCTTCTCCTTGCTGCGGGCGATGAGCACGACGGTGGCCCCGCGGCGGGCCAGCTCCGTCGCCATCACCTCGCCCATCCCCGCCGTGGCGCCCGTCACCACGCAGACGCGCCCCGCCATCGTCTCCTGCGTCAAATCCGCCTCCCCAAAGTTGCCATCCTGATACGTGCGGGCGGTTGACCCGCCTCCTGGCGCCCGCGAAATTCGGGAAACCGGACCGAAGTACCCGCACACCACGAAGTTGCAAATGGACCACCCGATCGACCGGCGTACGTTCCTGCGCCGTGCCGCCGTCATGGGCGGTGGATTCGCGGCCCCCTCGCTGATGGGGCTCTCGTCCATCTCCGACCCCGGCCGCCCCGTTCCGCGCACGGACGGATACGGCCCGCTCGTCCGCAGCCCCCAGGTCCCCGAGCTGTGGGTGCCGAAGGGCTTTCGCGTCCGCAAGCTCAGCACCACACGTACGCCGTCGCTGGTAAACCCGGATTTCCAGGTGCGGTACGGCCTGGACGGGATGTCGGCGTTCCAGGGGCGCGACCGGCGCACCATCCGGCTCGTCCGCAACCACGAGATCGCCGACCCCGCCACGGCGCAGCTGCTGGGGCCCGGTATCCGCGCCTACGACCGCAAGGCCGGCGGCGGCACCAGCACCGTGGAGCTGCGCCAGGGCCGCGACGGCGAGGTGGAGCTGGTGCGCGAGTTCGTGAGCCTGAGCGGCACGCACACCAACTGCGCCGGCGGCCGCACGCCGTGGGGCAGCTGGATCTCGTGCGAGGAGACGACGGTGGGGCCCGGCACCGGCTTCGAGCAGGCGCACGGCTACTGCTTCGAGGTGCCGGCGGATGCGGACGGCGAGGTGGAGCCCGTGCCGCTGAAGGCCCTCGGCCGCTTCGTGCACGAGGCGCTGGCGGTGGATGCGCGCTCCGGCATCGTCTACCTGACGGAGGACATGCGCCACAACCCCGAGATCCCGGGCGGGCGCGGCTCCGGCTTCTACCGCTTCATCCCCCGCGTTCCCGGCCGGCTGGCGGAGGGAGGGCGGCTGCAGATGCTGCGGGTGAAGGACCGCCCCAACTACGTCACGTTCACGGGGCAGACCGTGCGCGCGCCGCTCGCCGTGGACTGGGTCGACATCGACGATCCCGATCCCGCTGGGGCCGAAGCCAACGTGTCCGCCGTGTTCCAGCAGGGATGGGCGCAGGGCGCGGCGATGTTCGAGCGGCTGGAGGGATGCTTCGCGGGGGACGGCGACATCTACTTCGACGCCACGGAGGGCGGCAACGTGCGCGCCGGCCAGGTGTGGCGCTACCGTGCGACCGGGGCGGACGAGGGCGAGATCACGCTGCTCTTCGAATCGCCGTCGCGCGACGTGCTGGACAGCCCGGACAACCTGTGCCTGAGTCCGCGCGGCGGGCTGATGATCTGCGAGGACGGGTTGGCGGAGCAGTTCATCCGCGCGCTCACGCCGGACGGCGAGTTGTTCGACATGGTGCGCACGGACGGCCCGGCGTCCGAGTTCGCGGGCGTGTGCTTCGCGCCGAACGGGCGTACGCTGTTCTTCAACATCCAGGGCGGCACCCGTGCCACCAGCGCCGCCACGCTCTCCGGCGGCACCTACGCCGTCTGGGGCCCCTGGGACCGCGGCCCGCTCTGAGCCAGCCGTTCATCCAGTGACAAAACGAAGCGCGGCGGCCGATGGGGGCCGCCGCGCTTTTTCGTCAATGCGGTCTACCACCCCGTTGGCTTCAGGACCGTCCCGCCGTCGGACAATGATACCTCCAGCGGGAACTGGGCTCGCTGGACGTCCC
>DASQZE010000010.1:0-13480 GCA_035638875.1 Longimicrobium sp. | reverse complement strand
CGGCTGGACGAGCAGGTGAAGATCCGCGGCTTTCGCATCGAGCTGGGCGAGATCGAATCCGCCCTGCTGGATCATGATGCCGTGCGCGAGGCCGCCGTCATCGTCCGCGAAGACCAGCCCGGCGACCAGGTGCGCTGGATGGCGGAGGGGACGCTGGAGTACCTGGGCCGCCTGGACGAGCAGGTGAAGATCCGCGGCTTCCGCATCGAGCTGGGGGAGATCGAGGCCGCGCTCCTGTCGCACGACGGCATCCGCGAGTGCGCCGTGATCGTGCGCGAGGACGCGCCGGGGGATGCGCGTGTCGTCGCGTATCTCGTCGGTGATGCGGACGCGGAATCCCTGCGCGCGCACCTGCGGACGCGGCTGCCCGAGTACATGGTGCCGGCCGCGTTCGTGGCGGTGGATGCGCTCCCGCTGACACCGAATGGCAAGCTGGACCGCAATCTGCTGCCCGCTCCCGCCTCCACGGGCCTGGAGCGCGAGTACGTGGCGCCGCGCACGCCGACGGAGCAGGCGCTCGCCGGGATCTGGGGCGAGATCTTGGGCGTGGAGCGGGTGGGTGCGGAGGACAACTTCTTCGACCTGGGCGGCCACTCGCTGCTGGCCACGCGGGTGATGGCGCGCATCCGCCGCGACATGCGCGCGGAGCTCCCCCTGCGCGTGATCTTCGAAGCCACCACCCTGGCCGCGATGGCCACGCGCGTGGACGAGGCCGTTGCCGCCGCCGCCACGGCCCCCGCGCGTCCCGCGCGGAGCCTGGGCGCCATGGACCGCAGCGCCTACCGCGTGCGCCTGTCCGACTCTGACAAGCCGGGGTGATGGCGGATTTCTAGCCGGAGGAACACGGCCCCGGCGCGGGCAGCGCGAACGCGCCGCCGTTCCCCTTACCAAGGGGACGGCGGCAGCGTGGGCGCCCGCACTCGCCACATCTGCGCACGCAGGCTAGGGCCCTGGCGGCGTGTTCGTTGTGCACGTCTCCAAAACCGAAAGTACCCCCCGCTCAAAAGATCGGAACGGCGGGCTCGGGGGGGGGACGAGCCCCAGGGCAAGCCCCCCGCTCGCCCGCTGTAAGCGGGTTTAATTCCGGCTACGGTCTAGGTCCGCACGCGTTCTCTCTAACAACTCCCTCCACTCTGCCGCAGTCGCGGTAAGCTGCGCTTCGACTTCCGCGTGCACCTCCGGCGTCGGCTCGCGAAGGACCACGCCACCGGGCCGGTACAACCCGTTACGTAACCACTGCTCCCGCAGTTCTTGCCACTGCGCTCGCATGTACGCGTCAACGCGCATCCAGAGGTCGTCGGTGACGAGCGCCAACAACGCAAACACGCCGTCTTCGATAACCCAACTGGCACCTCCACTACTCTGACTTCCGGCAGCGACAGCGAGCCGTGCAGCTTCGTCTTGTTCTTTAGCTTGGCGCACCATCTGCACAACGAACGCCGCCACCTCCCGCGCTTCCGCGTCCGACTCTACCAGCCGGATTGCACGGTAGAACTCATCTTCCGTGAACGGCAACCTTTCGTCGATGTGCTCCGTCTGCACGGCTCCCTTTCCGTTCCGATTCTAGAAATCGGGGTGGCCCGGTCCCATCACCATGTGCAGGTCGGTGGACTGCACCACCACCGTACCAAGCCACAATGAGTTGCGAAAATGCCACCGGCCCCAGCATACGAGCTGGATATTTCCCCTTTCTGCGATCCACCACGTATCCTTGCTGGCCGTCGGGCCGGAAATCTCGTACCACGCCGGGGACCTCCCCACCAGCCGGTTTACCCGGTCCATCTCGCCGGTGAACTGGAACTCATGGTTCCTTCCCGCCACGTTGACAAGGGCGGTCAGGGTTCTTCCCCGCAGCGGCTGAGGGCAGATGGAGCTGTCCTCTATCGTCTCCTCACAATCTATCTCGCAGACGGGCTCGGGGTCATCGGGCGGGCACGTGCCGGTTGCTGCCGTGGGGCAGATCGCATCCGGATCGGTTGGGGGCGGAGGGGTTCCGCCCCCACCGCCAGGTGCACCGCCGCCACCGGGGCACCCCGTGGTCGCCTGAGAATCCGGAGTCCACGGCACGGACGTCATGCAGTCGCCCGGATCGCACCAATCCAAGCTCTCCCACGGATCGCAGCCCCCATCGACGATGAGCGGCGGCAGCACGCACGTACCTTCGACCACGCAGCCCATCGGCGCCTGAGTCTGCCCGGGGCCCGAGAGGTCCGGCGCGCGCTGCTGATCTGCTTGTGTGGGACTGTCCGCGCACGCGCCGAGCGTCAGTACCACCCCCGCGATGGCCGCGAGGCGTAGAACCAAGTTTGGCATGTGAGATACCTTGTTTCCGAACGGTTGACGTTGAGTGCAGCGTTGAACCAAACGGACGAAGTGTGATACCTCCCTTCTAAACGTCGGCGCTGCTTAGGGGTGGGGCGTTACTGCGCAAAACAAGCGAGAGTTAGGCACATTTCTGAGGTCCGTCAACTGAACCGTCGGATCAAATTGCGTTGTGAGCGATGGGCGTTCGAGAACGGTGGCCGCGGCATCACGCCCCGCCGGGCGTGGTGGACGGAGTGGCGGAGGGTCGGGAGCGCGTCACGCACCACGCCCGCGAACGTCTCCATATCCGGGCTTTCACGGGAGTCTACGTGGTCGTAAGTTAATTCGGTGCAGGTAATTACCTAGATTCTGTCCATTCGGATCCCCGGCGCAGGCACAGTCCTACTGATCGCGATCAGGTGAATGTTGTGCCAGGACAGGCATCCGCCTCCGCCGCCAGGAGAGGATGCTGGCCGCACGGCGCGAGAGCCTGCGGAGGCATAGACCCACCTGATCGCGATCGGTAAAAGGTGGCCCTGGCTGGAAGGTCGTATCCTGGATGATTCGGACGGACCGCCCGCCGGCGCCGGGGCCAGTCTGCCAGAAATGGCCAAAGCCGGTGTGAAACGATTTCCACGTACGCACCACCGCACAACCACACGAAGTCCGCTTCCGCGACGCCTGCGCGGACTGGCGGCTTCGTGGGTGGTGGCTTCGTGGGTGGTGGCGCAACACCGCCCATCCGCCCCCTGTCGAGATGCCTCCACGCTTGTTTTCCTGAGGGGAGGCGCCGCCGGCCCCTTCCCGTGCCGCGGTCCTGGCGCCGACCGAAGGATCTCCTCGCCCGCGCATGATCGCCGCGCACGGGTAGGGTGGCGCCCTCGGGACCAGAGCGCCATCGGGGCACGGCCTGTCTCAGCATGGGCGGGGCGAAGAAGAATCGTTACAATCGCCGGCGGCCTCCCTGCACGACGCGGGGAGGCCCGTTCGCCCTTTCCGAGTCCATATGATACGGAGAGTGGAAACGTTTGCACATATTGTATGAATTGCTTCCAATATCTGGAATCGTGATCGCTCCGAACTCGCAATCCATTTCCACTTCTCACCTTAGCGAGACAAACCCGCCTGTTTCCTCGTGATTCCGGGATGCAGGCCGTGACGTCCACGCGGCCTGAGGCGAGCCTGCCGCCGGGAAGGCGAGCCGCGCCGTACCATGAGGAGGGCAACGTTCAACAATGTTGACACGGACACTTTGGCAGATTACGATACTAATTACTCATCCGTGACCGAACCGAGCCCTTCCGCACATCGCTCCACCCCGTACCCGCTCCACCGCAGAAAAACCCAGCAGGCACCTGTACTTGGCCCGCGTGCGGCCGAATTTGTCGGGATTGTTGACTAAACCTGCCGGGCACGCGCCGAGGGGCTTTAAAACGCCCCCGTACGCCCCCGCCAGGACCCGGGCCGGACCATCGCGCTGGATTTGTTGGGACTCTTGACAAACGCGGACCCCTCGCCGGACTGAACCACTCCAGGCCGGCCGCGTCGTGCAGTACCACTCCCCCCCACTGGAGGACACGCCCATGTCACTCGGTCGTACGATCTTTCTCACGCTCGCCGCCGCCCTGCTGGGCGCGGCGGGGCTGAGCGCGCAGGACCCAACCGGCACCGTGTCGGGCCGCGTCGTGGAAGGTGCGACGCAGGAGCCCGTTGCCGGTGCCGCGGTCAGCGTTGCCGCACGCAACGCCGTGAGTGGGGCGGACGGCCGCTTCAGCATCACGGGCGTTCCCGCCGGCACCCACACCGTGCAGGCCACCCGCATCGGCTACGGCCAGGCCACGCAGCAGGTCACCGTGACCGCCGGGGGGACCAGCACCGTTACGCTGACGGTGGGCTCGCAGGCGCTGCTGCTGGAGGGCGTGGTGGCCATCGGCTACGGCGAGCGCCAGGTGCGCGACGTGACCGGGTCCGTGCAGGGCGTGTCGGCGGAAGACTTCAACACGGGCCGCGTGGTCAGCGCAGAGCAGCTCATCCAGGGCAAGGTGGCCGGCGTGCAGATCTCGGACAACGGCGAGCCGGGCGGCACCACCAACATCCGCATCCGCGGCGGCACCTCGCTCACGGCCAGCAGCGAGCCGCTGTTCGTGATCGACGGCGTGCCCATCGCCGCCGGCGGCGGGCTGTCGTCCGGGCGCAACCCGCTCAACTTCCTGAACCCGGACGACATCGAGCGGGTCACGGTGCTCAAGGACGCCTCGTCCACGGCCATCTACGGCTCGCGGGGCGCCAACGGCGTCATCATCATCGAAACGCGCACGGGGAGCACGGGGCCCCAGTTCACCTACGGCACCTCGTTCTCCACCAGCCGCATCGTCCGCGAGCCGGACCTGCTGAGCGCGGCCGAGTTCCGCGCCGCCGTGCAGCAGTACGCGCCGGAGCGCGCCAACCTGCTGGGCCAGGCCAACACCGACTGGCGCGGCGCCGTGCAGCGCAACGGCAGCGGGCAGGAGCACGAGCTGGCCGTGGCCGGCAGCGGCGGCGACATGAACTACCGGCTGTCGCTGGGATGGCTGGGGCAGGAAGGGGTGATCCAGGGCTCGGAGACGGAGCGCGTGTCGGCCGCCCTGAGCTACAACCACCGCCTGTTCAGCGACGCGCTGAACGTGCGGGCCAGCCTGCGCGGCGCCCGCACGGACGACCAGTTCACCCCGGGCGGCGTCATCGGCGCGGCCAACGCGCTGGACCCCACGCAGCCCATCCAGACGGACGACGGCTTCTTCGAGTGGACCAACAACAACCTGGCCCCCAACAACCCCGTGGCGGAGCTGGGGCTGGCGCAGGAGACGGGAACCACCTACCGCAGCATCGGCAGCCTGGAGACCCGCTACCGCCTGCCGTTCGTAGAGGGACTGTCGGCCACGGGGCGCCTGGGCTTCGACGTGGCCAAGGCCGAGCGGCGCAACTTCTACCCCACCACCCAGCGCTCCCAGCTGGAGAGCCGGGTGGCGTGCGAGCGCGAGGCCGGCGACCCGCTGTGCCCCACGGGCACGCTCAACCGCCAGAACCCCAGCCAGGTCACGTCGCTGCTGGACGCCTTCCTGACCTACAGCCGCCGGCTGGACGGGCTTGACAGCGACCTGGAGGCCACGGCCGGCTACTCGTACGAGGCCACGGACCGCGACAGCACCTGGTTCCAGGCGCGCGGCCTGAGCTCCGACATCCTGGGCCCCAACGGCATTCCGTCCGCGGCCCTGACGCAGTCGGTGGTGGACGTGCGCGACAGCCGGCTGGCCTCGTTCTTCGGCCGGCTGAACTACACCCTGGCCGACCGCTACCTGCTCACCCTGAGCGTGCGCCGCGACGCGTCGTCGCGCTTTGGCCCCAACCACCAGTGGGGCACCTTTCCCTCGGCCGCGCTGGCGTGGCGCCTGAGCGACGAGGCGGCGCTGGACCGCTACGACTGGCTGAGCGACCTCAAGGTGCGCGCGTCGTGGGGCGTGAGCGGCAACCAGTTCTTCAACGACTACCAGTGGATCTCGTCGTACCGGTACGGCGACGACCTTACGCAGGTGCAGTTCGGCGACGAGTTCGTGACCACCATCCGCCCCAGCGCCGTTGACCCCGACATCAAGTGGGAAGAAACCACGTCGTGGAACTTCGGCGTGGACTACGGCCTGTGGGACAACCGGATCTCCGGCGCCGTGGAGTACTACGTCAAGAACACGGACGACCTGATCTTTACCGTGCCGGTGTCCGCGGGGACGAACCTGTCCAACTTCGTGACCACCAACATCGGCAGCATGCGCAACCAGGGCGTGGAGCTCAGCATCAACTCGCGGGTGCTCAACGGCACGCGGGGCGGGCTCACCTGGGACGCCAACTTCAACGCGGCCTACAACCGCAACCGGCTGCTCAGCCTGAACGAGTTCGGCGGCGGCGAGCGCGTGTCGTGGGGCGGTATCTCCGGCGGCGTGGGCAACACCATCCAGGTGCTGCAGCCCGGCCAGCCCGTGTACTCGTTCCTCGTGTACCGCCACAAGCGCGGCGCCGACGGCAAGCCCGTGAACGGCGACACGAACGGCAACGGGACGATCGAGCTCAAGGAGCTGTACGAGAACGTGAACGGCGACACGCTGGTGAACGTGGACGACCGCACCCCGTTCGAGAACCCGGCCCCGGACTGGATCCTGGCGCACACGTCGCAGTTCGGCTTCCGCAGCTTTGACCTGAGCTTTGCCCTGCGGGCGCACCTGGGCAACTACGTGTACAACAACGTGGCCAGCAACCAGGGCTACTACGGCGCGCTGCGCGGCTCCGCCGGCCTGCTGAACCTGCACTCGTCCGTGCTGGAGTACGGCTTTCAGGGCGACCAGTTCTTCAGCGACGTGTACGTGGAAGACGCCTCGTTCCTGCGCATGGACAACCTCACGCTGGGCTACACCTTCAGCGGGGTGCGCGGCGTGGACAACGCGCGCCTGTTCGGCACGGTGCAGAACGTGTTCACGCTCACGGGCTACAGCGGCGTGGACCCCGAGGCGGGCCTCGGCGGCATCGACAACAACATCTACCCGCGCTCCCGGACCTTTACGGCCGGCATCAGCCTGGGCTTCTAGCACGCCCACCACCAACGGCGAGAACGGAAACCAGCCATGAACATCAAGGCGTGCACCACGCTTGTCGTAGCCGCGGGCCTGCTCGCGGGCCTGCCCGGCTGCACGGACGTCACGACGGAGCCCCAGAGCACGGCCACCCCGGCCACCGTCTTCGACGATCCCAGCTCGTACAAGTCCTTCATTGCCCGCGTGTACGGCGGCCTGCAGATCACGGGGCAGCAGGGCCCCGCCGGCCTGCCCGACATCCAGGGCATCGACGAGGGCTTCAGCCACTACCTGCGCCAGTTCTGGCAGCTGCAGGAGCTGCCCACGGACGAGGCCGTGATCGGCTGGGGCGACCTGGGGCTCCCGGAGATCGTCACCCAGCGCTGGGGCTCGGACAACCAGTTCCTTTCGGCCATGTACTACCGGGTCTTCTTCCAGGTGATGATGGCCAACGAGTTCCTGCGCGAGACCACGGACTCCAAGCTGGCGGGGCGCTCCGTGAGCACGTCGCTGCGCAACGACATCCGCCAGTACCGGGCCGAGGCGCGCTACCTGCGCGCCCTGAGCTACTGGCACGGCATCGACCTGTTCGGCAACATCCCGCTGGTGACGGAGGAAATCCCGCTGGGCAAGACGCCGCCGCAGCAGTCCACCCGCCAGGCGGTGTACGAGTTCGTGGTGAGCGAGCTCACGGCCATTCGCCCGGAGCTGCCGGCGGTGGGCGCGGGGCAGTACGGCCGCGCGGACCAGGGCGCCGTGAACATGCTGCTGGCCAAGGTCTACCTGAACGCGGCCGTGTACACGGGCACGGCGCGCTGGTCCGAGGCCCGCGCGGCGCTGGACCTGGTGGTCAACTCCGGCGCCTACCAGCTGGACGACGACTACGACCACCTGTTCCTGGCCGACAACCACACGTCGCCGGAGATCATCTTCGCCGTCCCGTTCGACGGGGTGCGCACGCAGACGCACGGCGGAATGACGTTCCTGCAGCACGCGGCCGTGGGCGGCAACATGACGGCGGCGGACTACGGGCTGGACGGCGGCTGGTGGGGGCTGCGCATTCGTCCCGAGGCGTACGGGCGCTACGACCTGGCCAACGACGACCGCACGTCGTTCTTCTACAGCAGCGGGCACTCGGTGGCCATCGACAACCTGTCGGACTTCTTCGACGGGGTGGCGGCGCCCAAGTTCCGCAACGTCACGTCGGGCGGCTCGCCGGGCTCCAGCTCGTACTTTCCGGACACGGACTTTCCCATGTTCCGCCTGGCCGACGCGTACCTGATGTACGCCGAGGCGGTGCTGCGGGGCGGGGGCGGCAGCCGTCCGCAGGCGCTGGGCTACGTGAACGCCATCCGCGCGCGCGCCTACGGCGATGCCGGCGGCAACATCGCCGACGCGCAGCTCACGCTGCAGTTCATCCTGGACGAGCGAGGCCGCGAGCTGCTGTGGGAGGGCCATCGCCGCACGGACCTCATCCGCTATGACCGGTTCACGGACAATGGCGTGTGGACGTTCAAGGGCGGGCTTCCGGCGGGGAGCACCACGGCCTCGCACCTGGACCTGTATCCCATCCCCGCGACGGAGATGCAGTCCAACCCCAACCTGAGCCAGAACCCGGGCTACGCGCAGAACTGATGCGGGCGACCGGATGATGGATGCGAGGCCCTGCAGCCCCGCCCCCGCGCGGGGCTGCAGGGCCTCGTCGAAGGGGAAGCAGGACGCTGGTGATGGATGAAGTGCCGCCCCGTCGCCGTGAAAGGTGGACGGGGTCATGCAACGGGGGGCCGCGATGCAGGCGATGGCCCGCGCCGAGCGAATGAATTCGCCGCACCAAACACACGAAGTCCGCCTGCGCGGACCGTCCGTCACGGGGGAGTGCCACGCCGGCACAGGGCTCGATCGGGATGAAGTTCTCCCCCTCCTGCCCGCGAAGCGGGGGAGGGGGCCGGGGGGAGGGGGCCCTCCGCCGGTGCAGGCCGCCCGCCTATCCGGCACGATCCATCTCACCTCCCCCAGGGGTTTGGGGGAGGTCGCGAGGAACGAGCGGGTGGGGCGCCGGCCGGGCTCAGCAGTCGGGACGGATCTCGTTCGTGGGCCCGCGCCGAGCGAATGAATTCGCCGCAACGAACACACGAAGTCCGCCTGCGCGGACTGTCCGTCGGGGGGGAGTGCCACGCCGGCACAGGGCTCGATCGGGATGAAGTTCTCCCCCTCCTGCCCGCGAAGCGGGGGAGGGGGCCGGGGGGAGGGGGCTCTCCGCCCGTGCACGTTCTCCGCTCCGCGGCACGAATCCCATCTCACCTCCCCCAGGGGTTTGGGGGAGGTCGCGAGGAACGAGCGGGTGGGGGCGCCTCGGAGTGCTCGCCTCGTGCGCTGAGCCATGCCACGCCACCGGCTGTCATCGACCGCAACACCACGCCACACCGAAGGCCACGACAGCGAATGAGGATCTCGGAGATGCAGGTACGGGTGCGGAGCCTGGTTCGTCCCCCGGCGCTCGGCGTCGCCTTCGGCTTGGCGCTAGGCGTCGCCCTCGGGCTGTCGATCGCGGCACCCGTGGCCGCGCAGGACAGGCTGCGCCTGGCCTCGCCGGACGGGCGCAACACCGTGGCGGTCACCGTGCGCGAGGGCGGGCTGTACTACGCCGTGCAGCGCGACGGCCAGCACGTGCTGCTCCCCTCGCGCCTGGGCTTCGCCTTCCGCGGCGCGGATTCGCTGCTCGCCGGCCTGCGCATCGCCGGTTCGGCGCGGGGGACGAAGGACGAGACGTGGACGCAGCCGTGGGGCGAGGTGGCGCGCGTGCGCGACCACCACAACGAGCTGCGCGTGGACGTGGCCGAGGACCGCGCGCCCAACCGCCGCTTCGCCGTCGTGTTCCGCGCGTTCGACGACGGCATCGGGTTCCGCTACGAGCTGGGGGACGGCTTCGGCGAGTTCGTGATGGAGGAGGAATTGACGGAGTTCGCCCTGGCGGACAACGCCCGCGCGTGGTGGATCCCCAGCAACCGCCCGGAGCCGGACCGGCAGGAGATCCTGTACTCCGCGTCGCCCGTCAGCCGGCTGGACAGCGTCCACACGCCGCTCACGCTGCAGATGAGCAACGGCACGCAGGTCGTCATCCACGAAGCCAACCTGGTGGACTACGCGGGGATGTACCTGGCGCGCACGGGCAACCGCACGCTGCGCTCGACGCTCGCGCGCTGGGCGGATGGCGCGGCGGTGCGCGGGACGGCGCGCGGCACGGCGCCGTTCGTGACCCCGTGGCGGACCATCCAGCTGGCGGACCGCGTGGAAGACCTGTCGCCGTCGCTGCTCACGCTCAAGCTGAACCCGCCGAGCCGCATCCAGGACACGCGGTGGATCCGCCCCATGAAGTACAACGGCATCTGGTGGGGGATGCACGTCAACACGCAGACGTGGGGGCAGGGGCCCATCCACGGCGCCACGACGGCCACCACCCGGCAGTACCTGGACTTCGCCGCGGCCAACGGACTGGGCGGCACGCTGGTGGAGGGGTGGAACCTGGGGTGGGACGAAGACTGGTTCAACACCATGCAGGCCACCTTCTCGTTCACGCAGCCCTACCCGGACTTCGACCTGCCGGGGCTCGCCGCCTACGCGCGATCGAAGGGGCTCACGCTCATCGGGCATCACGAGACGGCGACCAAGATCGACAACTACGAGCGTCAGCTGGACTCGGCGATGGCGTTGTACGAGCGCGTGGGCGTGACGGCCGTCAAGACGGGCTACGTGGGCGACAAGACGGAGCACGGGCACGCGCACCAGTCGCAGTTCATGGTGCGCCACCACCGGCGGGTGATCGAGACGGCGGCGCGGCACGGCATCATGGTGAACGTGCACGAGCCCATCAAGGACACGGGCGAGCGGCGCACCTGGCCCAACATGCTGTCGCGCGAGGGCTCCCGGGGGATGGAGTACAACGCGTGGGGCGGGGAAGGGGGCAATCCGCCGGAGCACGAGACCATCCTCTTTTTTACGCGGATGCTGGCCGGCCCGATGGACTTTACGCCGGGCATCTTCGACATCCTGGTCCAGCGCCCCACGGGCACCCCGCGCCGGCCGGAGGAGTCGCGACCGCGCACGACGCTCGCCAAGCAGCTGGCCCTGTACGTGGTCCTCTACTCGCCCCTGCAGATGGCGGCGGACCTGCCGGAGAACTACGAGGGCCAGCCCGCGTTCCAGTTCATCCGCGACGTGGCGGTGGACTGGGACACGACGGTGGTGATCGACGGGCAGATCGGCGACTACGTGGTGGTGGCGCGCAAGCAGAAGGCTGCGGACGCGTGGTTCCTGGGCGCCATCACGGACGAGGAGGCGCGGACGTTCGACGTGCCGCTGGGCTTCCTGCCCGCCGGCCGGCGCTACGTGGCGGAGATCTACGCGGACGGCCCGGGCGCCGACTGGCGCGACAACCCGCTCCCCGTGGCGATCCATCGGCGCGACGTGGATGCGGGGACGACGCTGCGCATCGAGATGGCCCCCGGCGGCGGCCAGGCCATCCGCATCCGTCCGGCGGATTGAACTGCGGTTTCGCGGCCGATGACGACGTGATGCACGGGCGGGTGGACGTCGCCGGGGCGCGAATCCGTCCGGAGCGAACGAATTCGCCGCTGGAAATTCGCGAAGTCCGCCTTCGCGGACTGTCCGTGGCGGGGGAGTGCCACGCCGGCGCGGAGCCCGAGTGAGATCAACCTCCCCCCAGGGTTTTTTGGGGGAGGTGCGAGCCTTAGCGAGCGGTGGGGGCGCCGCACGGACGCCGCCACACCGCATGGAAACCATCCCGTCGATCTCGATGAACCGTCAACGCTTGAACCGCCGAATCCTCGCCGCCCTCGCCTCGGTTGCGCTCTCGGTCCCCGTCCTCACCACATCCGCCCGGGCGCAGGGCGGGGCGGAGAACGCGCCGCGGGCGCACAGCGCGACGGCGTCCGTGACGATCCTGGACACGGCGTTCGCCATGCCGCAGCTGGGGCGCACGCGGCGGGTGTGGATCTACCTGCCGCCGGACTACGCGACGTCGGGCAAGACGTATCCCGTGCTCTACATGCACGACGGGCAGAACCTGTTCGACGCGGCCACCAGCTACGCCGGCGAGTGGGGCGTGGACGAGGCGCTCGACAGCCTGTACGCGGCCGGCGATCCCGGCGTCATCGTCGTGGCGGTGGACAACGGGCAGGCGCAGCGGATGAACGAGTATTCGCCGTGGATCCATCCCCAGCACGGCGGCGGCCAGGGCGACGAATACGCGGATTTCCTGGCGAACACGCTCAAGCCGCACGTCGACGCGCACTACCGCACGCGCCCCGGGCCGGAGAGCACGGGGATCATGGGCAGCAGCATGGGCGGGCTCATCTCGCTGTACGCGGCGCTCCGGCATCCCGGCGTGTTCGGCCGCGTGGGCGTGTTCTCGCCGTCGCTCTGGTACAGCGACTCGGTGTTCGTGGCCGCGCGGACGGGCGTCGCGTCCGGGCCGCGCCCGCGGATGTACTTCGTGAGCGGCGGGATGGAGGGGCCGGGGACCGCGCCGCGCATCGTCGTCGTGTCGCAGCAGCGGATGATCGACACGCTCGCCGCCGCCGGGTGGACCGTGGGCACCGACCTGCTCGCCATCGGCCCGGACGACGGGGAGCACCACGAGTGGTTCTGGCGGCGCGAGTTTCCCGCCGCGTACCAGTGGCTCTTCGCCGATCCCGCAACGCGCCCGCGCAATCGCGACCGGCTCGACTGACCGACATCACCCTGGGCCATCGACACCCATGAGATCACCCGGAAGCATCCCCATGCGCTGCATCGCCTTCGCTTCCCTGGCCGCGCTCGCCGTCGGCGCACCCCTCGCCGCGCAGCCGACGAGCGGGGGCGAGCCGCCGGCGTGGACGCGCGGCGCCACCTGCTACGAAGTCTTCGTCCGCTCGTTCCAGGACAGCAACGGCGACGGGGTGGGCGACCTGCAGGGCCTCATCCAGAAGCTGGACTACATCAACGACGGCGATCCGGATTCACAGCGCGACCTGGGCGCGCAGTGCATCTGGCTCATGCCCGTGGCCGAGTCGCCCAGCTACCACGGCTACGACGTGGTGGACTATTACGCCATCGACCGCGAATACGGGACGGCGGACGACTTTCGGCGATTGATGACGGAGGCGCACCGGCGCGGCATCCACGTCCTCGTCGACATGGTGCTCAACCACAGCTCCAGCGAGCACCCGTGGTTCCTGGACGCCGCGCAGAATCCGCAGTCCCGCTACCGCGACTGGTACATGTTTTCCGCGCAGCATCCCGGCGTAAAGAACCCGTGGGGGAGCGACAACTGGCACCGCTCGCCGCACCGCGACGAGTTCTACTTCGGCCTGTTCTGGAGCGGGATGCCGGACCTGAACGTGGAGAACCCGGAAGTCGTCGCGGAGACCAAGCGCATCGCGAGCTTCTGGCTGGATTCGCTGGGGGTGGATGGGTTCCGGCTGGACGCCATCAAGCACCTGGTGGAGGCGGGGCGCGGCGCGCGGGTGGAGCACCTGCCGGGGACGCACGTCTTTCTCCGCGGCTACGCGGCGCACCTG
>DASQZE010000009.1:0-7752 GCA_035638875.1 Longimicrobium sp. | reverse complement strand
CCGGGCGAGGTCGACAGCCTGCGGGCGCTGCTGCGTGCCAACCCCCGCGAGCGGGCGCTCTACAACCAGCTCAGCGAGGCGCTGGCCGAGGCGGAGCGCTGGGCTGACCTGCGCGAGGTGGCCTTCCAGTGGCAGCCGCTGGACCCGGACAATCCGCAGGTCTACGAGAGCCTGGCCCTGGCCGCCCACGGCCTGCGCCGCGGCGAAGAGGCCGCCCGCGCCACTGGCTCGCTGGTGGAGGTGGCGCCGTCCAAGCCGGAGATGCTGCAGCGCGCCGCCCTGCTGCTGTGGCGCGTGGGCGACCGCACGGGGTGGGAGGCACCCGCCCGCCGCGCCGTGGAGATGCGCCCCGACCTGCCGAATCCGCGCCGCACGCTGGCGCTGCTGCTGTGGCAGGCGGGGCGGATGGAAGAGGCGGCCACGGTGCTGGAGGAGGCGCTGGCCACGCCTGTGGACCGGTGGTACGGCGGTGCCGAGCGGGTGGTGCGCGAGGAGCTGGGCTACGTGTACCGCGCCTGGCTGCGCGCCGAGCCCGGCCGCGGGGCAGAGATCCGCCGCCGCGCCGGCGCCCACCGCATCGACCTGGAGCGCACGGACCGCATGCGCATCACCATGACGTGGGACACGGACGGCAACGACGTGGACCTGCACGTGGTGGATCCGGCCGGCGCGCACGTGTACTATGGCGACCGCACCGCGCCCAGCGGCATCGAGCTGCTGGAGGACATCGTGCACGGCTTCGGGCCCGAGGTGGTGCGCACGGACCGCGTGATCCCCGGCCCGTACCACGTGGGCGTCAAGTACTTCGCCGCGGGCCCCATGGGCATCGCGCGCGGCGTGCTGGTGGTGATGGAGCCCGTCGGCAGCGAGGTGCGCGTGCGCATCGAGCCCTTCCGCCTGCTCCCCGGCCGCGGCGACGTGCAGCAGGTGCTCACCCTGACCCCCGCCGGCCCCGGCAAGGAGGCGCCGGACCGGTGATGCACGGACGCGGAGCCGCGGAGAAATGCAATCTCCGCGGCTCCGTTTCACAGATCCGCGTCTACGCTTGATTTCCTGAGGGAGCGCACGCCGGTAACTCGAACGTACACAAGCCGTTGCGCGCGACCGAAGGATCTACTTCGCAGGGCACGGAGTCAGCCGATGCGCCGGCTCCTTGCGCGGCAGGCAAGATCCTTCGGTCGGCGCCACGGTTCGTCGATCGGCAGGTACCCGGCGGCGCCTCCCTCAGGAAATCAATCGGGTGGCTGGGGAACGTTGCTGAACCGCACGGTACCGGACCGTGCAGGATTGTCCGCGGAGGCGGACAGCGTGCTGTTGTAGCCGCGAATTCATTCGCTCCCGGCCGTCTCTCCCGCCACGCGCTCCCTCCCGGCCGTCCTTCCCGCCACACTCTCTCTCCCCGCCTCCGCGCCCCGGGATTCCGTGCGGACAACGAACGAGCCCCGGCGCGGATTTCCGCGCCGGGGCTCTGGGACTTGATGCGGCGGACGGCCGCACCGGACGCGTCAGTTGCTCGTGCCCGCGGCCTTCTTGGTGGTGATGCGGATGACCCCGTTCGCCGCGCGGGGATCGCTGTACTCGCGGGTCGCGGCCTCGCCCTTGAGCACGTCGACGCGCTCGATGCCCTCGGGCCCCAGCGCGTGCAGCGTGCGCTCGTCGGAGAGCACGCCGTCGATCACCAGCAGCGGGTGCTCCGCCCCCATCCCGGCCCCGGCCGTCCGGATGCGCACACCGGTGCCGTCGGCGACGGGCGTGTCGACGTGGACCTCCATGGTGGAGGACACGGCGGACACGCCGGACTCCGTGGACACGGCCGACACGGCGGGGTGGCGCAGCCGCTCGCCGTGCACTGCGGCGTGCAGGGCCGCCGCGTCCCTGGTGTGGATGCGGACGATGCCGTGGGCCGGAGTGGCGCCGCGCGTCACGTCCATCCGCACGATCTGGTCGCCCACCAGCGCGTGCGCCTCGGCCGCCGTCATCTGCTTGCCGTCCACATAGTACGTCACGTTCTCGGAAACGGCGGTCACGCCCAGCGTTTTGGCCTCCAGCGTGGCCACGTCCATGGCCTGCACCTCGGCCGTGGTGGGGAGGGGCGTGTCGCAGGCGCCCGCGAGCAGGGCGAATCCCAGCACACCGAACAGGCCGGCGCGCGTGCGGGCAAAGCGGGGCAGTCGTACGTTCATGGCTCGAAGTCTCCGTTCCAGGGTAGAGGGCGATCCGGCGAGCGCCGGCACACCCAGGGAAAGCCCGGGCCCGCGCCCGGCCATGTCGATCAGCAGCGATCCGTACGCGCGGCGCGGCACCCCCGCGCGCAGCACCCGCGCATCGCAGTCCAGCTCCACCGCGGCCCGCAGCCGCAGCAGCATCCACCATGCGGCCGGGCTCCAGGGCAGCAGCGCCACGGCCACGCATCCCACCGCCAGCAGCAGGGGGTCGCGGGCCCGCACGTGCTCGCGCTCGTGCAGCACCACCAGCCGCTGCTCGTCTTCCGTCGCGTGGAGAAGCCACGCCGGCACCACCACCTCGGGATGGACGATGCCCAGCACCGCCGGCCCCGTCCCCGGCGAAACCCGCACGGGCGCGCCGGCCACGTCCGCCACCGGCCACCGCCGCCGTGCCCGCCGCGCGCGGAGGGCCGTCCCCGCCGCCAGCGCCAGGAAGAGCAACGAGAGCCCGCCCCATCCTGCCGCCAGCGCCCGTCCCGCCGTTCCCGTCCCCAGCGCCGCGGCCTCCTGGAGCGGGCGCGCCAGCACGGTCCGCACGGCCCGCAGCGCCCGGGCGGCCATGGCGGCCACCCCCTCCGGCCGCGCCTCCACGGTCTTCGCCGCCGTCACGGGGATGGAGATCCCGCCCGCCGGGCGCACCGCCGGCGCGGTCCGCAGCGGCGCCACCGCCACGAGCCCCACCGTCCCCACGAGCGCGCCCAGCCACAGGAAGCGCACGATGCCGCCGCGCTGCCGCACGACTTCTTCCAGCAGCCAGGCGCCGGCCGCCATCAGCACGCTCACCAGGAGCGCGTAGAGCATCCACGCGGCGATCATGGTTCCTCCTCCATCCGCTCCGCCAGCAGGCGGCGCATGCGCTCCAGCTCGTCGCGCTTGAGCTTCCGGTCGGAGACCAGCTGCGCGAACATCAGCTCCGCCGAGCCCTGGAACACGGCCTCGCGAATGCGGGCCAGGGCGCTGCGGCCGGCATTCTCCGGCGCCACGGTGGGGAAGTAGCGGTAGGCCCGCCCCTCCGGCTCGTGCCGTACGAAGCCCTTCTCCTCCAGCGTCTGCAGGGCGGAGAGTACCGACGTGTACGCCAGGTCCTCGTTCAGCCCCTCGCGCACCTCCGTCACCGTCCCCGAACCGCCGCGCCACAGGATGCTCATCACGTCCAGTTCACGCGGGGTAAAGCTGATCTCGTCCATCACGCTCCTCCGCTACGGGTTCTTCAGTAGATATAATCGCCGCCCGAACTCTTGTCAACTGCTTTTTCCGTAGATGGGAATGTGGGACCGGATCGGCCTGGAGATTACTCGATTTGCTGAGAGGGGGGGACGTCCGACTATCCCATGCACGGCCTTCCGGCCCGGGCATGCTTCTACGGATCGCGATCAGGTGGATGCTGTGCCCGGGCGGAGTTTCGTACCGTGTGGCCAACATCCGGTGCTGCAGAAATGCGGATGCCGTCCCCTCGCCGGCAGCACGGTATCTACCAAGGGACGCGTGCCTTGCGTGGATGCCATCCGGCCCTCGACCGGTCGTCACGGCACATGGCTCACGCACCTGCGGACGTGAGGGCGCCTTTCCGGATGCTCGGGATCGCGACGGCCGATCGCGGACCGGATGGCGCTCGGCACGGTGCATCAGGCCCTTGGCAGACCGGTTGCTGCCGGCGAGATGACGGGATCCGCGTTTTTTCGAAGAGGCACGATCGTGGCTGCGGAGGCGGATGCCTGTCCTGGCACATCATCCACACGATCGCGATCCGTAAGAGTGTGCCTGCGTCGGAACTCTGGATGACGCCGCGGGATGGCGGCACGTTTCGGTGATGCGCCTGACCTGCATCTCGCTTCATCGGCCAAAATGGTCAAAGTCGAGCCGGGCAGATCATCCGATCTCGGCTTCCCGGGATTCGGATCGGGATGAATCACGCGGAGGGCGCGGAGACGAACAGAGTGGACCCGGAGAACGGGAACGGACTCCGGCCGAGCGGAAGCGGGCACGAGATGACGAGAAGGCCCCGGCGATGCGGATCGCCGGGGCCTCGTGGTCTACGGGAGAGGCGCGCCGTGGATCAGGGCGCCTGCACCGTGAACGTGCGGGTGGTGGACGAGCCGCCGCCGGGCGTGGGATTGCGGACGAACAGCTCGAACGTCCCCGCCGTGGTGACCGGCGGAATGAAGTACACGCTGGTCGGCGTCTGGTAGAGCGTCGTGATCGGCTGGCCCGCCCACACCACCGTCGTGCCGAACGCGAAGCCGGTGCCCGTGACCGTGACCGCCGCCGGGTTCGCCTGGCCGCGCGTGGCGGTCGTGTGCGAGAGCGCGGTGAGCGCGGGAACGGCGTACGCGATCGTGATCGGCTGGTCGCCGGAGGTCTTGGAGGCCTCGAGCGAGAAGACGGAGAGGTTCCCCACCATGCCCGTCACCATCTGCGCGGCGGGGATCACGGCGCGCAGCTCCGTCTCGCTCACCCACGTGGTCGCGAGCCCGCGGGCAAGCACCGGCGGGGTGACGACGGGGGTGAAGCGCACCTGCACGTCGCGTGCGAAGCCCGAGCCGATCAGCGTCAGCGTCGCGTCCGCCGATCCCACCGGCACGGTGGCCGGGGACACGGACGTGAGGACGGGGACCAGGGGCTCGCTGGGCCCCGCGTTTCCGTCGGAGCACGCGACGGCGGCGAACAGGAGGGCGGCGGGGAAGACTGCGGATCTGCGCATGGGCACTCGGGGGAGCGAGGGGGAAAAAAGCACGTGCGGATTCCGGTGCTCCGCGACGCATGTTCAAGCGGGTGGATCAAAACGGACCTAGCGGGGCGATGGCACGCGCGCAGCTGCCGTGCTTCCGGCCTACTGTCCGGCGGCCAGGTGCTGCATGGACACCAGGCGCCCGGAGCGCTCGATCAATCCGTAGATGCGATAGGTTCCCAGGTCGCCGCGAAGGGTGGCGCGGGATGCCGGGCGCAGCATGGGGATCACGAGCGTCCAGCGCTCCGTGACCCAGGCCCCGTTGGGCAGCCGCTTGAAGTCCAGGCGCCCGGACAGCCGGTCCACGGGGCCGAGAAACGGAACGCGGGTGTAGCCGTACTCCACGAAGCGCAGCTCGGCCGTGGCGCGGTCCAGCCAGAGCACGCCGCGCACGTCCGGCTGCGCGCGGCCCTCCAGCGGCACGAACTCCAGCCCCACCAGCCCGGGCTGCTCCGTGCCGCCGTCGCGCATCCCGAAGCAGTGGTGCTCCACGAACGCGTCGGACAGGATCGCCGCCGCGTCCACGCCATGGACGATGCCGCCCTCCGGGCTGACCTGCACGTACCCGGCGGTCACCAGCGACTCGGCGGACGCGGACTCGAACGGCGCGCCGTCGCGCGTCTCCTGCACGGTGTCGTCGCGCATCACCCGCCGGCCGTTCAGGCTCGTGTGCCGCTCGCGCGTTTCCGTGACAAATCGGTAGCGCCCGCCCCCCGCCGCCAGCGTGGTGGAAAGGAGCGCCTTGCGGGCCTCGTCCCACATGGTCGCCGCCTGTGCCCCGTCCCGCGGCTCGCCGTCGCAGCGGCGGGCGGCGCCTGTGGCCACCACCGGCGCCAGGACGATTCGCTCCGACACGGCGGCCAGCGCCTGCGCCACCGTCTGCCCCGCCTCCAGCCGCAGGGGCGCGGAGGTGGTGGCCGCGAACCCCACGCGCTCCACCCGCACCCGGTACGTCCCCGCCGCGCCCGCCGTCACCCGGTAGGCTCCGGCGGCGTCGGACAGCGTGATCCCCTGCCGTGCGCCGCTCTCGTCCACCAGCGCCACGATGGCGCCTGGCACCGGCTCTCCCGACCCCGCCTCCGTCACGCGTCCGTGCACCGTCTGCGCGCCGGCCAGGGCGGGCGCGCCCAGGGCGAACGCCAGCAGCACCAGGACGAAACCGTTGCGGGCAAAGGACATTGGGAGCGCTCCAGGGGTGGGATGGAAGGGAGCCTGAGCGGGGGCCACGGCGGGGAGAAGGGCCGTGGACACACGGAAACGCCCGTACTCGTCCGTTTCTGACGCCGGACGGGCGATCCCGTCATCCCCGCGTGAGGGACCGCCCGTCCGCTCGCGGCCCCCGGACTACGCGCCCCCGGCCGACGCGGCGAGCTCGCGGATCTGCGCCGCGTGGCGTGCCTCGTGTCCGCCGACGGCCACGCCCCACTCGTACAGGTTCAGCACGCCGAGGGCGGGGTGGGGCATGGTGATGGTCTCCAGCGCCAGCCCGTCGGCGGAGGCGAGCACCTCGCGCGCGCGGCGGTGTGCCTGGTCCAGCGCGGCGCGCGCGTCGTCGTAGCGCGCGTCCGGGGCGGGCTGCGCGGGCTCCGGCGCGTTCCGCTTGGTCGAGCGGTCCCTGACCTTCTGCAGGAGGGCGGGGGAGAGGACCGAAGACGTCTCCGACTCCGCCGCGATGCCCTGCGCCTGGGCCTCCGTCATCGCCTTCGTGACGAAGTGCATGAACATGCCCTCCACGCGCCCCACGTGGTCCACGACCTGGGCCACCGACCAGGACCCGTCCGCCGGCTGCCGCTCGCGCTGCGCGGATGGCACCGCGTCGGCCACGGCGCAAAAGGCGGCGTACTGCTCGTCCATGAACTCCAGCAGCTCCTGCATGCGTGGATGCATCGAACTCGGTCTCCGGCTGGTGTGCGGAAGGGTGCTCGCGATCCCATGAAATGTACGTTTCCCGTCCCGCCGCGATAGGGGTTTCTGACATAAGCAGGTGACCCCGGCGAAGTACTCGCCGGGGCCTCTACGCGTATCAGAACCCTTGCGGCAGGCGGGATGCTGCAGGCAATCCACCACTAGCCGGGTTGCTCAAATCAATAATTTACCCGCCACTGCGACAACCAGTGGCCAATATTTAGTACCCAACTCTATCAACTGCTTCGCAGTTTCTCGTATCGCACCCGCAGCAACGGCCTCTCTAAGAGAACGCCACCTCGAACGTTTGCGAGCCCTCGCATAGTGTAGCTCCACACCATCTGGATGTGGGTTCCCCTCATCGTCTAATTTGTACTTGATTACGTAACCGGTTAGCTCGTGTTCATCTCCGCCTCCTTCGAAATCTCGTTTAAAATCACTCCCAAAATCTCCCGGAGGGAGAAACATTGGAGGAGTCCTCAACCCACGCCAAACTCATTCACTAACTTACTTCGTAATCTGGATCGTCTACCTATTTTACGAATACCTAATTTGGTTAAATCGATCTCTCGGAATAACTGGGCCTGGAGAAATAGTTTGTTACACATGAGCTCCTCCCAACACTGAGGTGGTGGGGCTCAGCCATTTAGCTGGGCCGATTACCACTACTGCATATACTCGGAAATGGTTTCATCAAGACCAAAGGCCCCGGCGATGTGCTCGCCGGGGCCGCTCGTCATCCATCCATCTCTCGTCCTCGATCCACTCTCAGTCCGCGGCGGCCGTCTCCATCGCGGCGGGGGCGCCGGGGAAGCCATCGTCGGCGTAGCGGTAGACGGGGCCCAGGGGCTCACCCTCGCGCTCCATGGTGCCCTTGTAGCGCATGTGGTCCTC
>DASQZE010000008.1:0-9091 GCA_035638875.1 Longimicrobium sp. | reverse complement strand
GGAGCGCCGCCGGCAGCAGGAGACCGCGGCCCAGGCACGGGACGACGGCGCCCCGGCGGAGGCCGGCGACCCGGACGAGCTGTACGAGGCGGCGCAGGCGGCCCTGCGCCGCGGCTCCGTGGGCACGGCCCGGGCGGGGTTCGAGGAGTTCATCCGCGCCAACCCGCAGCACCGGCTGGCGGCGGACGCGCAGTACAACATCGGGCAGAGCTACGAGCAGGGGCGAGATCCGGCGGGCGCCCTGGCCGCGTACGGCAGGGTGGTGGAGCTGTACCCCACCTCGGGCCGCGCGGCGGCGGCGCTGCTGCGGATGGGGCGATTGGAGCTGGGGCGCGGCAACCGCACGGCGGCCCGCACGCACCTGAACGCCATCGTGCAGCGCTTTCCCCGCGCGCCCGAGGCCACGGAGGCGCGCACGGAGCTGCAGCGCCTGGGGACGCGGTGAACCCGCCCGTGCCAGCGGGGTCATAAGCCCGTGCGCTGCCCCTTCTGCCATCACACGGACGACCGCGTGGTCGACTCGCGCAGCGTGCGCGAGGGCCGCGCCGTGCGCCGCCGCCGCGAGTGCCTGCGCTGCGAGCGGCGCTTCACGACGTACGAGTACATCGAGGAGCGCCCGCTGCAGGTGCTCAAGCGCGACGGCGAGCGCGAGCCGTACGACCGCCGCAAGCTGCTCAACAGCATCCAGATCGCCACGGCCAAGCGCCCCATCAGCCGCACGGAGATCGACCGCATCGTGGAGGAGATCGAGCGCGAGCTGGACCGGCGCGAGAGCGGCGAGGCGCACAGCGAGGAGATCGGCGGGATGGTGATGGACCGGCTGAAGTCGCGCGACCACATTGCGTACGTGCGCTTTGCCAGCGTGTACCGAAACTTCCAGGACCCGGAAGAGTTCTACCACGAGTTCCGCGAGCTGGCGGACCGGCAGGCCGCGCGAGAGATGCGGCAGCAGCACTACGAGCTTCCCCTGGACAGCTCCGGCGGCGAATCCGCCTCGCCGGGCGCGGACCCGACGGAATGACCGGCGGGGCCCCGCGCCCCGCCTTTGCGTGAGATGATGAAGAAGTTCAAGACCGGTGTGCAGGGCGAAATGCCGTTCCTCGATCACCTCGAGGAGCTGCGCTGGCGCTTGCTGTGGAGCCTGCTGGCCCTGATCGCGGGATCGGTGGTGGGGTTCATCCTGGTGGACAGGATGGACGCCATGGAGCTGCTCATCCGCCCCATCGAGCCGTTCCTGGACGGGGGCAAGCTCAAGTACCTGAGCCCCACGGACCCGTTCTTCGTCACCATCAAGCTTTCCATCCTCACGGGGGTGGTGCTGGCGTCGCCCGTGATCATCTACCAGGTATGGGCGTTCCTGGCGCCGGCGCTCATGCCGTCGGAAAAGCGGGTGATCGTCCCCGCGCTGTACATGGGGGTGGTGCTGTTCGTCATCGGCGTGGTGATGAGCTACAAGCTCGTGCTGCCCATGACGCTCAAGTTCACCATGAGCTTTCAGACGGAGTTCCTGGACCAGTCCATCGTCATCGGGCCGTACATGGCCATGGTGACGCGGCTGCTGCTTTCGTTCGGGGTGGTGTTCGAGCTGCCGGTGGTGATCCTGATCCTGAGCGCGCTGGGGCTGGTGACGCCGGAGTTCCTGGCCAGCAAGCGCCGCCACGCCATCGCGGGGATCACGGTGCTGGCGGCCGTGCTCACCCCCGGCGACGTGATTACCGTGACGCTGATGATGATGGCGCCGCTGGTGCTGCTGTACGAGTTCAGCATCGTGCTTTCGCGCCTGGTGGCGCGCCGCCGCCGCCTCGGCGCGGCTGCCGGCGCCGAGGCGTGAACGGCGGCGCGCCCGTGCCTTTCGTGAAATCCATGCGCAGTCCCGTACTTTCCTCCCTTCGCGTGCCCGTGCGGGCGCTGGCCGCCGCCGCCCTGCTGATGCTGGCGGCGGCACCCGCGCTGGCGCAGGACATTCCCCTGGGCCCGCGCACGCAGCCGCGGCCGCAGCAGCGCCCGCAGCCGGCGCGCCCCCAGCCGCCGCGTCCGCCGGGGACGGGGCGCGACACGGTGCCCAACGACAGCTCCGCGCGGCCGGTGGTGCAGGACTCCACCCTGGACGCGCTGCTGCAGCTGCCGGGGTACGAGCCGGTGGAGTACCAGGGCGACAGCGCGCAGTTCAACAACCGCGAGCGCACGCTGCGGCTGCGGGGCAACCCCGTGGTCACGCGCGCGGGAACGCGGCTGCAGGCCACGGACAGCATCGTGTACCGCGAGGCGCGCGACTACGTGGAGGTGTACGGCGACCCGCAGGTGACGGGCGGGGAGCAGGACATTTCGGGCGACGTGATGTACTACGACCTGGCCAACCGGCGGGCCAGCGTGCGGGGGGCGCGCACCACCATCACGCAGGGCGCGACCTGGTTCGTGGAGGGCAACGTGACGTCGGAGGAGGAGGGGGAGCGGGTGTACGCCACGCGCGGCACCTTTACCTCGGACGACCGCGAAGACCCGGCGTACCACTTTCGCGCGGACCGCATCAAGGTGATCAAGAACCGGGTGCTCGTGGGGCGCCCGGCGTACCTGTACTTTCGCAACGTACCCGTCTTCGTGCTGCCCTTCATCGTGCAGGACCTGGGGCGGGGGCGGCGCAGCGGATTCCTGATCCCCGAGTTCGAGATCAACGACATCATCCGTACGGACCAGCGGGGCGGGGGCACGCGGGGCACGGGGCGGCAGATCAGCAACATCGGCTACTACTGGGCCCTCAACCAGTACATGGGCGCGCAGGCGGCGCTCGACTGGCGCAGCCAGAGCTGGCTGGCCATCAACGTGGGCACCCAGTTCAACGTGCGGCGCCGGTTCCTGAGCGGCAACGCGTCGCTCACGCACTACTGGCGCGAGGAGAACGCCCGCAGCTTCTCCATCCAGGGATCCGGCTCGTGGCAGCCCAACGAGCGCACGGACCTGAGCACGGCGCTCAACTACCAGAGCAGCACGCAGTTCGAGCGCAACCGGCAGGTGGACCCGTTCGCGCAGCTGGCCACCATCAGCAGCTCGCTGTCCGTGCGCCGGAAGACGGACTGGGGCAACATCACGGCGGGCGGCGAGCTGCGGCAGGACATCTCCACGGGCGACAACAACCTGCGCTCGGACTTCAGCCTGAGCCCCAACACGGTGACGCTGTTCCCCGTGCGCGACGGGGCGGAGGAGCGGTGGTACAACGAGGGCTCGCTGACGGTGCAGAGCAACGCGCGGTACGCCCGCACGGACCCGGGCGAAGCCCTGGCCCGGCGCCTTCAGCCGTCGGACGAGAACAGCGCACAGGTGAGCGGCAGCGTTCGCCTGGCCAGCGTGGGCATCTCGGGCGGGGTGAACTACGCGCGGCAGGGCAAGAGCGAGCTGGCGGCCATCGACAGCATCGAGGCCATCGGCGAGAACGTGACGCCGGCGCAGCGCGCGTTCCTCCCCTCCACCTCCACGGAGCGGCTGGACTGGAACGCGGCCACCAGCTACGAGTTCCGGCTGATCGGGGCCACGCGGCTCACGCCCAGCATCGGCGTGCGGCAGGAGGTGGTGCGCCGCGACACGTCGTTCGAGGGCGGCGCCCTCCCCGACAGCATCGACCCGGGACGGTACGGGCAGTTCGTGTCGGCGCCCCTGCGCGCGGACGTGAGCGCGCGCCTGCAGACGGAATTGTTCGGCTTCTTCCCCGGCTTTGGCGGGTACTCGGCCATCCGGCACCACTTTCGTCCCGGGCTGCAGTACCAGTACCAGCCGGCCGTCAACCAGACGCGGGAGCAGGAGCTGGTGTTCGGCATCCAGGGCGGGCGCGAGGTAAACCGGCTCACGCTGGACCTGGACCAGACGTTCGAGGCCAAGCTGCGCGCGCCGCGCCGGGACACCGAGGTGGAGCGGGGCGCGCGGGGCGCCGGCACGGGCAACCCGCAGGGTGCGGACATGGGCAATCCCGGCGCGCAGACGGACACGGCGCGCTCGGAGCTCACGCCGGGCGATCCGGCCCTGCGCGACACGGCCGCGGCCGACTCGGCGGGCGGGCGCGACGAGGCACCGGAGCAGGCGCGCAAGATCACGCTGCTTTCCATCAACACGTCGGCGCTGGCGTACAGCTTTGCGCCCACGGACTCGCTGGGTACGCGGTTCGAGACGCGCGACCTGACCAACAGCATTCGCTCGGACCTGCTGGGCGGGCTGAACTTCACCATCTCGCACGACCTGTTCGAGGAGGGACGCGCGTCGGGAACGGGCTCGGGCTCCGGCGAGGAACTGGTGCAGGGGCGGCGGTTCTCCCCGTTCCTGACGGGGGTGCAGACGTCGGTGAGCTTCGGGGCCAACTCGGCGCTGTTTCGCTGGCTGGGCTTTGCGCGCGGCTCCGAGGAGGAGCGGCGGACGGAGCGCGGGCAGACGCCGGCGGAGCAGGGCTCGCCCACGCTGGACCCGCCGGGCTCGCAGACGCAGACCAACTCGCCCGTGCCGGGGTTTGGCGGGGGCGGTGCGAACGGCGCGTGGAACGTGCAGCTGAACTACTCGCTGCGGCGTTCGCGCCCGGACCGCGGGGGCGCGCCCACGCGCGACACGGACGAGAGCCAGCAGCTGTCGGGGAGCGTTACGTTCACGCCCACCCGCAACTGGGCGGTGAGCTGGTACACGGACTACAGCATCAGCGAGAACCAGTTCGGCGCGCACGCGCTGAACTTCAAGCGCGACCTGTACCGCTGGCAGGCGAACTTCGACTTTCGCCGGGCGCCCAACGGCAACACGTCGTTCTCGTTCTCGGTGCACCTGACGGACCTGCCGGACCTCAAGGCGGACTACAACCGCTCCAACCTGGGCGCCGACCGGCCGGAGCGCGACCAGTAGGACGGAGGAGTCCGTGAGTGCGTGAGTGCGGAAGCGGGTTGCTTCCGCACTCACGTTTTTCGTGTGGGGGCAGAGTTGGGGCGGGGCAGAGAGGGAACGGCGGGGTGAGGGTGGCGGGGTGAGGGCGGCGGGGTGAGGGGCGGCGGGAGGAAGGCGGCGTGAAGGAAAGCGAATGAATTCGCGGCTACAACTTCACACTGTCGGCCTCCGCCGACACCACTGCCCGGCCACCTGAAGTGCCTCGGCCCGTGGCGTGGCACTGGCCTGTGCCGGACAGTCCGCGCAGGCGGACTTCGTGTGGTGGTTGCGGCGAATTCATTCGCTCGGCCGGGAGTCTGCCCCAACACCGAGCCCCTCCCCCGCACCCCGCGGAGGAGGGGCTCGATTCACATCCGCCGAGCGCCGTCCCCTGCACTCACGCACTCCCGCACTCCCGCACTCCCGCACTTTCCTCCCGGTGTCCCCTGCAGACGACACGTATCCGACATATGGGCGAGACAGGGGGATAGGTGGCGGTTGTGGGCGATAATCATCAACCGATTGTGGTAAAATGACTTAGCCGCGGCACGAAAACGGGGCGCGGCGGGAACGGGCATTGCCCTGCCATGGGTCGGAGCTGTTGGCGCCCTTTGCACATCCGTGAAAGACCCCCTCCCATGAAACAGACCCGATTCCTGACGCTTGCCGCCGGGCTCATGTTCGCGGCGGCCTGCAGCGACACCCCGGACATCATCGTCGCCCCCGGCGGCGGAGATCCCCCCGGCGAGCCCCGCGACGTGTTCGCCAGCTACGAGTGGGTGCACCAGGGCTTCCAGGGCACCACGGCCGTGGGCACGCCCACCGTGGAGGTCACCTGGCTGCCCCCCACGAGCTGGAACGGCGAGGTGTTCCGCGTCTACGCCAAGCGCACCTCCACGGCCAGTTACACCCTGATCGCCACCGTCACCTCCTGCACCACCACCGGGTGCGTGTACCGCGACCCCAACGTGGCGCCGGGCGTGGACTACGACTACTACGTGGCCACGTACGACGAGACGACGGACCTGGAGACCACGTCGGAGTTCAGCGAAGTGGTGCGCGTGCCCTCCGCCACGCAGCCGGGGGTGCCCGCGAGCCCCAACGCGGTCGCGCTGGATGGCGGGGTGTTTCTCCGCTGGAACACGCCGGCGGCCAACGCGCAGAACGTTTCGCGCTACCTGGTCTACCTCACCCGCCTGGACGGGGATGCATACACCTACGCGGTGGGGCGGACGGACGGCAACGGGTTCCTGGACCAGAACGCGGAGAACGGCTCGGAGTACGGCTACCGCATCGCCACGGTGGATACGCTCGGCCACGTGAGCAGCCTGAGCGCCGAGGTGACGGCCATCCCCCGTCCCGATTTCTCCGGCGAGCTGGTGTACGCCTTTGCCGATTCGGCGCAGCGCAGCGGCTTCCGGTTCCAGGAGGACGAGGGCGGCGATCCCATCATGGCCGGCAACGCCGCCTCGGCGCACTTCCGCCTGGAAAGCGGCGGCGCGGGCTACCGCATCGTCCCGCTAAACGGCACGCAGGTCACGGAGTTCGGCTTTACGACGGCCCTCACCTGCGGCCCCGGCGCGGACGAGGGGTGCACGGCGGTGCGGGTGGCGCCCACGGCGGGGTACAGCACGGCGCCGATCGCCATCGACCCGGAGTACAGCTACGTGTTCCGCGTCACGGGCAACGACGGACAGCCGCACTTCGGCGTGCTCCGCGTGACCATGGTGGGCACGGACCAGAACGACAACGACCTGGCCATCTTTGACTGGGCGTACCAGCTGAAGCCCAACGAGCCCCGGCTGCACGTCGCGCCGAACTGAATCGCGGCGGACCGGATGGAATGACAGGGCGGAGGCTGCTTCGGCGGCCTCCGCCCTTTTTCCGCGTCCTGCATCCAGATGGAGGCGATAGGCGGAGGCGGACAGGCGATCGGCGGATCGAGAATGAGGATCGTCGCGGAGTGTCGTCCGGAGCGAATGAATTCACGGCTTCGCGGCTACAACATTACACACTGTCCGCCTCCGCGGACACCGTCGCGGGCGGATTACGTCTCGCGTGGCACGCATCTCCCGCGGCGGAGTCCGATTGCACGGTGGATGGGTTGCGGCGCATCCGATATTCGCGTATCGCTGTTCAGGAATGTGGATGCGCGACTCCAGCCGAGGATGGGACGATGCGGGTGTTCGTGACGGGCGCGACGGGATACGTGGGCGGGGCGGTGGTGGAGGCGCTGCGGGCGGCGGGGCACGAGGTCGTGGGGCTCGCGCGGTCGGATGAGGCGGCGCGGCGGCTGGAGGCGGCGGGATGCACGGCGCTGCGCGGCTCGCTGGCGGATGCGGACGTGCTCGCGCAGGGCGCGCGGGAGGCGGACGCGACCATCCACGCGGCGGCCACGGGTGGCGCGGACCAGGCGGAGGTGGATACCATCGCCGTCGGCGCGCTGCTGGATGCGCTGGCGGGGAGCGGAAAGCCGTTCGTCTACACCAGCGGCATCTGGGTGCTCGGCGCGACGGGGGACGCGGTGGCGGATGACGATGCGCCCGTGAACGCCGCGAGGATCGTCGCGTGGCGGCCCGCGGTCGAACGGCGGGTGGTGGACGCCGCGACGCGGGACGTCCGGTCCGTCGTCCTGCGCCCGGGCGTGGTCTACGGGCGGGGCGGGGGGACGCCGGGCGGGTTTCTGGCGAGCGGGCGGAAGAAGGGCGTCGTGCGCTACGTGGGCGATGGCTCGCAGCGCTGGCCGCTGGTGCACGTGGACGACCTGGCTGAGCTGTACGTGCTTGCCCTGGCCGCGCCCGCCGGCACCGTGCTGAACGCGGCCGGCCCGTCGCTCCCGGCACGCGAGGTGGCGAAGGCGGCGGCGCGGGCGACCGGCGCGCGGGCGGAGTCGTGGCCGCTGGAGGATGCGCGGGCGCGGCTGGGGCCGTACGCGGACGCGCTGGCGCTGGACCAGCAGGCCTCGGCGCAGGGGGCGCGCGCCCTGGGGTGGACGCCGTCGCGATGCTCCGTGCTGGAGGAGCTGGGGCGGGCATCCGACACATCATCCGACACCGCCTGACACGCTTGATCGCACGGTGGCGCATGCCCGGCGGCCGGTTGTCCAGGCCGCCGGGCATCGCTTATCTTGCTGCCTTTCCGGCCCCTTTCACCGCACACGGCGCCCATGCCCCACCGCATCGAGATCGACGGCAGCACCCTCACGCTGGAGGACGTGGAGCGCGTGGCCACGGACCTGGACACGCGCGTCGTGCTGGCGGCGGGCGCGGAGGAGCGCGTCCTCCGCTCGCGGGCCGTCGTGGAGCGCGCGCTGGCCGGGGGGGCCACCGTCTACGGCGTCACGACGGGCTTCGGGCGGCTGGCGGAGACGCCCATCCCGGCCGACCGGCTGGAGGAGCTGCAGATCAACCTGATCCGCAGCCACGCGTGCGGCGTGGGCGCGCCCCTGCCGCGCACGGAGACGCGCGCCATGACCCTGCTGCGCGCCAACGTGCTGGCCAAGGGCTTTTCCGGCGTGCGGCCGGTCGTGGTGGAGCGGCTGATGGACCTGCTGAACCACGGCATCCATCCCCTGATCCCCGAGCAGGGCTCCGTGGGCGCGTCCGGCGACCTGGCGCCGCTGTCGCACCTGGCGCTGGTGCTGGTGGGCGAGGGGCAGGCGGAGGTGGGCGGCGAGATCCTGCCCGGTGGCGAGGCGCTGCGGCGCGCGGGGCTGGAGCCGCTGCGGCTGCAGGCCAAGGAAGGGCTGGCGCTGAACAACGGCACGCAGTTCATGGCCGGCATCGGCGCGCTGCTGCTGCGCGGCGCGGAGCGGGCGGTGGCGACGGCCGACGTGGCGGGGGCCATGTCGCTGGAGGGGCTGATGGGTACGCCGGCCCCGTTCCATCCCGCGCTCATGCGGGCCCGCCCGCACCCCGGCCAGGCCGCCAGCGCCGCGCGGCTCCGGGCGCTCCTGGCCGGCAGCGAGATTCGCGAGTCGCACCGCAGCGACGACCCGCGCGTGCAGGATGCCTACTCGCTGCGCTGCATGCCGCAGGTGCACGGGGCGGCGCGCGCCGCCTTTGCGTACGCGCGCACGGTGCTGGAGGTGGAGGCCAACAGCGCCACCGACAACCCGCTGATCTTTCCCGACGAGGGCGAGGGCGGGCTGGTGATCTCCGGGGGCAACTTCCACGGGCAGCCGGTGGCGCAGGTGCTGGACCTG
>DASQZE010000007.1:0-17429 GCA_035638875.1 Longimicrobium sp. | reverse complement strand
GCGCGCGTGGAACGGCGAGGCGCGGGTGGATTCG
This sequence comes from Longimicrobium sp., assembly GCA_035638875.1. Lineage (GTDB taxonomy): Bacteria > Gemmatimonadota > Gemmatimonadetes > Longimicrobiales > Longimicrobiaceae > Longimicrobium. Next base: position 17,395 of record DASQZE010000007.1, on the reverse strand, counting down.
CGCGCGGCCGCGCTCTTCTACGTGTGGTACGAGGAGCTGCGCGTCCGCGTGGGGGCCGACGAGTTCCGCGACAAGCCAGTCCACTTTCCGCGCCCCGCCCTGGATCGCGTGCTCGCCCGCGGCGGCGGCGCGTGGGTGGACGACGTGAAGACGGATTCCATGGAAACGCTGGCGGGACTGGAGGCCGCGGCCATGCGGACGGCCGTGGAGCGCGTGGGGCAACAGCGCTGGGGCGACCTGCACACCACGCACATCGACCACCCCATGGGCGTGGTGGCGGCGCTGAACCGCGCGTTGAAGCTGAACATCGGCCCGTTCCCCAACGCGGGGGCGCTCCACACGGTCAACGTGAGCGGATGGAGCGGAGCCCGGCCGCCGTACAGCAACGCGTACGGCAGCAGCCAGCGCCACGTGGTGGACATGGCGGACCCCGACGGCTCCGGCGGATTCGTGATCCCCACGGGCCAGAGCGGCAACCCGTTCTCCCCCCACTACCGCGACCAGACCCCGCTCTGGCGCGAAGGCCGCCTGTGGCTCATCCCGCTCGACCGCGGCAAGGCCGAGGCGCGCGCCGTTCGCCGCATGACCCTGCGCCCGGCGGAGTGACGGGGACGAAAGTGCGAACCCCGGACGGCAATGCCGTCCGGGGTTCGCGTTTCCCATCCATCCGTCGCGCGCCGTTGTTTTCCTGAGGGAGGCGTCATCGATTCCATCCCGCATCGGCTCTCCGGCGCCGACCAAAGGATCCACCCGCCCGTGCATGACGGCCCCTCCACCGGCCGATCCGTCCTGCCGCCGTCCTGCCCCCACCCGCGCCTACGCCCCATCACCCCACGCGAAACCCTGCCCGCGACGGTGTCCGCGACGGTGTCCGCGGAGGCGGACAGTGTGATGTTGTAGCCGCAATTTCAATCGCTCCCTCCCGGGCTGCGACGATGGCGATGGCGGGCCAGCACCGGGACAGGGCTCAACCTCCTCCGTCAAAGAACGGATTCGACATTCAGTAGCGATATCGTGCCTGGGCAAAGTCGATTCGCTCGTGGCTGACTTTGTAGACGATCCGGTGCTCCCGGGGTAAGGCGCCGCGACCAGGCGCCGGGCCCAAGATACTTCAATGGCTCGGGTTTACCGATCTCATCGAAAGGGTCGCGCATGATCGCCTCGATCAAGTCCCAGGCGCGCAAGGCGACTTTCCGGTCCACCCCTACCCAATGGCGAAGGTCTCCCGGAACTCTGGCTGGAACACGGAATCCCGGTCACTCGGCATCGAGGTCGAACTCCCGGCGCAACTCGTCCAACGACTGCGGCTGCTCCGACCGATCATGCGCGCGCTGCATTGCCGCAAAGCAGCCGCCTCGCGTCGCTGGGCGATCTCAGCAGATGAGCGGTTTCAAGGATGCCCGCCAGTTCCGAAGCAGCAATCAAGGCCACATCCTCTGCGTTGCGCCGGCGGATGATCACCACTTCACGGTTGTCGGCAGCCTCGTCGCACAGGCGGGCCAGATTCTCCCGTGCGTGGGTGTACGTCGTCTCGATCGTCATGGCCAAATCCTTTCTTCACGTACAGATCAGCTGTACAGGTACATCGCGATCCCGTCGAGCCGTTCCACGCCCGCGCATCCTCACACCCACATCGTGAACACGGCCACCTCCGGCGGCGCGCCCAGCCGCACGGGCACCACCGAGGTGCCGATGCCCCGCGACACGTACAGCGGCACGGCGCCGGGATCCCGGAACCAGCCGCGCACGTAGCGCCCGCTCCCCGGCGGCAGCACGGGCGTCCATCCCAGCACGTTCACCTGCCCGCCGTGCGTGTGGCCCGACAGCATCATCGTGATCCGTGACGCATCCATCCCCGCCGCCGCGACGCCGCCGAAAGGGAGCGGCGGCAGGTCCAGCCGGTCGCGGTGCTCCGGGCAGTGCGCCAGCAGCAGGTGCGCATCCGCCGCATTCCCGTCCGCGAACGCCCGCCGTGCGTCCGGCCGTCCGCCGACCAGGTCGTCCAGCCCGGTCACCCGCAGCGCCCGCCCGCCCACGTCGTGCACGACGGATTCGTTCACGAGCAACCGCCCGCTCGCGCGACGGTAGATATCCGCCAGCGCGCCCGCGTCCACGCCGCTCCAGTGCTCCCAGTTGCCCAGGACGGCGTACTTGGGCGTGCCCGCATCCAACAGCGCCAGCAGCTCGGCGAGCGCGCCCAGCCGGTCCGCGCGGTCCACGGAATCGCCCGTGAAGAGCACCAGGTCCGGCCGCAGCGCGTTCACCCGCGCGGCCATGCGCCGGTGCATTGCATCCACCGACTGCAGGTGAAGGTCGGTGACCTGCACGAACGTCGTCTCCCGCTGTCCGGGGGCCGTGCGGGCGTTGACGCGATGATGCGTGAACCGCACACGGCCGGGCTCCACGAATCCCGCGTATCCGCCCAGCCCGGCGGCACCCGTCGCCGCCGCGGCACCCGATACGGCGAGAAAGCGGCGGCGGTTCATCCGCACACCAAGGCCGGCCGGCGGAACGTGTCCGCCGGCCGGCCAGGAGTGTTCATCCGCATCCAGCCGCAGCCCGTCAGGCGCGCGCCACCTTGCCGCGGACCTTCTTGGCGGCGGGTTGGCGGCGCAGCGACGTGTAGAACACGGCCGCCGTGATGATGAACAGCACGCTGATCACCTGCGCGACGGAGAACATGCCCAGCAGCCGGTCGTCCTTGGCGCGGAAGATCTCCACGATGAACCGCTCCACGCCCGCCAGCGCCAGCCACACGAAGAACAGCTGCCCCGGCGTCTTCGCCAGCGTGGGCCGCAGCCGGAAGAGGATGGCGAGGATGATGAGCGTCATCCCCGTCTCGTACAGCTGCGTGGGATGCACGGCCAGCACGGCGCTGTCCGGCGTCGCGGCCGGCACGTCCACGCCGAACGCGCGCAGGTTGCCGGCCGTGGACGGCGGCGCGCCCTGCGGAAAGGCCACGGCCCACGGCGCGTTCGTGGGCGAACCGTAGTCGTCGCCCACCAGGAAGCAGCCCACGCGGCCAAGGGCGTAGCCCAGCGCCAGCGCCGGCGCCACGGCGTCGGCCACCTTCCACACGGGCATCTTGAGCTGGTGCAGCCGGAACAGCACGCCCAGCGCCCCGCCGATGAACCCGCCGTACCACACCAGCCCCGAGCGCGACGCGAGGGCCCCCCACGGGTCCATGGCCGTCTCGTTGAAGTGCAGGATCAGGTAGTACAGCTTGGCCCCCAGGATGCCGGCGATGGCCGCCCATCCCGCCAGGTCCCACGCGCTCTCCGGGTCCTCGCCCTGGCGCTTGAGCTCGCGCGCCAGCAGCCACCCGGCCGCGAGAAACGACAGCGCGATCAGCACGCCGAAGCTGGTGACCTTGAAGCCGCCGATTTCGAAGAGAACGGGCAACATCGGGGGGATGGGTTGGGGGGATGCGCGGGAGGGAACGCCTGTCGCGCACGAATTTACGCCGATTCGCCCAATCGGGGAAGACGTACGCCGCGTCCCGGCATCAGCCCCGCAGCGCGGCGTCGAGCGCGCCCAGCATCTCGCTGAAGCGCCCGCGGCCGCGCGGCAGGGGCGGAATGCGCCGCAGCACGCTCCGGACCTCCGGCGATGCCAGGCTCGCGGCCCAGAGCAGCTGCTCGCGGCCCACGCCCGGATCGTCTCCCGCCTGGAGCTCCAGGGCGAGCGCCTGGTGGACCGCGGCGCCCAGGATGTGCTTGACCTGGTGCGGGCTGGCGATGGGGTGGAGGTAGGCCGCGCCCGCGGCGTGGCTGGCGGCATACGCGGCATTGGCCGCGGGAGCGTCTTCGGCTTCGCGAGCCGCGGCGTAGGCCGCCCAGCTCTTCGTTCGCAGCGCCGCCGTACGCCTTCCGCCCTCACCGAACGCTTCCGCTTCGCCGATGGCTTCGCGCGGGCGAGGATCATCCAGATACGCTGCCTCGAAGAGCGTCAGCACCCGCCGGGCGCATGCCGCGGCGAACAACGTCACCTGCCTGAGCTCATCCTCCGCGAGCGGAATCTCGATCCTGCCGTTGCTGCCCCCCAAGATTAGCCCCTGAGCACACCATGATGCAGTTCAACCTCTCCCAAAGTTTTTTGGGGGAGGTGGACGGAGCCGAGCCCGGGTCAGGGCGACTGAATTCGCCGCAACGGCTACTCGAAGTCCGCCTGCGCGGACTGTCCATCGCGGGCGAGTGCCACGCCGGTACGGTCTCCAACGCCCGCGTGAAGTTCTCCCCCTCCTGCCCGCGAAGCGGGGGAGGGGGCCGGGGGGGGGCCGGGGGGAGGGGGCTCTCCGCCGGTGCACGAAATCGGCAAGCGCGCTCCGGCCCCCGCCCGATTCCGTTGTTCAACCTCCCCCGGGGTTCTGGGGGAGGTGCGAGCCTGGGCGAGCGGTGGGGGCGCCTCCGGATGCCCGCCGATCCGCCCGATCCATCCTCACCGATCCTGCTGTCGGGACTCAGCGATCCGGCTGCCGGGCCGCGTCGATCATCTCCCGCGCCGTCATTCCCTCGCCCTCGGCCGGCTTCTTTTCCCGCATCTCGCCACGGCGGGTCCAGATCACGATCGTGCCGCATCCCACCCAGCGCGTGATGAACTCGGCCGGGGTGTCGGATTCGCCGCGGTAGATCTCGATCCCCTCCACCTCCTGGGGATGCACGAAGTCGTCGATGGCCTGGTCGGTGCGCGAGCCGGACTGCCACGGCCCGCCCCCCATCCCCGCGGGCTGGCTCACCACCATCCCGTCCACGAAGAACACCACCGTGCACCGGTTGCCGGTGCTGCCGCGCGACATGGTGCCCCCGCTCGAGCCGGCCCGCGCCGCGTTGCTGTTGAGGTTGGGCACGTTGCGCAGCATGTCGGTGACGCGCGGCGGGTGGCGCATCTCGATCTCCTCGCGCGTCACGAAGCGCCCCTGCCCCCGCGCCAGCCGCCGGTAGAAGCCCTCCAGCACGGGCCCCACGTTGCGCTGCGAGCGGGTGACCACCGTCAGCGGGTCCAGGGTCACGCTGGCCACCGCCATCCGCATCTGCAGCTCCACCACCGAGTCGGCGGAAAGGCGCAGCTGCCCGCCGGAGTCGCGATAGCCCACGCGCCGGGCGCGCAGGGTGTAGTTGCCGGGGCGAACGTCTTCGAAGGCAAATCCGCCCACGCTGTCCGTGAGCAGCTCGCCGCGCCAGGTGCCGCGGGTGGCGGCCAGGTTCATCTGTGCGCTGGTGATGGGCGCGCCGGAGGTGGCGTCCACCAGGACGCCGCGAACGGTGATCTGGGCAGGAGCGGGGCGCGCGGCGGCCAGCAGCGCGGCAGCGGCCAGCCCGACGACGACGCACACGCGATGGGCTCGCATGCGCACCTCCGGGAACGGGGGCGGAGGCAACGGACGAGGGGGCGCGGGATGCGCCCTCCCATCCAGAGGAACGGAGAAGCCGGCGCCGTTCTGACGCGGTTCGTCCCACGATTCATTCTAACGCGAACCCGGCGGCCTGTCATCCGGTTGCGCGGCACGTCACGACTCACCCGCTTGATTTCCTGAGGGAGGCGCCGACGGACCTCCTCCATACAGGCACCCTGGCGCCGACCGAAGGACGCGGAACGGGACGGATCCGGCGGGCGCCTCCCTCAGGAAAACAATCGGGGCGAGGCGCCGGTCATCCACCGCATCCGCGATCCGCCCTGCCTGCTGCTACGAGCCGGCAGCGGAATCCGGATTCGCGTCAGTCGAACATGTCCCAGGCGCGCTCCAGGTCCTGCCGCGAGTACACGCGAAAGGCCGTGAGCGTGTTGGTTCGCTCGATCCCCGACACCTGCGAGATCTCTTCCGTTACGATGGCGGCGATGCGGTCGTACTCCTTGACGCGCAGCACGGCGATCAGGTCCCAGTCGCCGGACACGGAGTAGACCTCGGCCACGCCCTCGATGCCCGCGATGCGGCGGGCCAGCGCGGGAACGTCGCCGGGGACGGCGCGGATGAGCACGACGGCGGCTACCATGGGTGTTCTCCCGTTGCGGATGACGAAATCGGGGGTGCCTGCCGGCGCGGCAGCAGGGCCAGCCCCAGGGCCAGCAGCACCGCGCCGCCCATCACCGTGGGCCAGGCCAGCTCATCGCCGCGGAACGCCAGCCGCTGCACGGCCGGCTGCCACAGCAGCACCACCACGAACGCGTTGTTCAGAAAGTGCATCAGCATACTCGCGAATAGCGATCGCGAGTGCCAGACCACCCACCCCATCAGCAGCCCGATCCACGCCGTGGGCAGGAACCGCAGCGCCGATTCGAACGACAGGTGAAAGCCGCCGAACACCGCCGCCGAGATCAGCACCGCGCGCCACGCCCGTTCCTCGCGCGACAGCGACTGCAGCAGCACCCCGCGGAACACCAGCTCCTCGCACACGGCCGGCGTCACGGCCGCCACGAACAGCAGCCACATCGCACGGCGCGTATCCGTGGCCGTCAGCATCTCCTGCAGGTAGCTCATGCTCTGCAGGTTGCCGCCCTCGAACAGCTGCATCTCCAGCCACACGATGGCCCAGCCCACGGGAATGCCGCCCAGCGCGATCAGGGCCGCGGCCGCCAGCGCGCGGGGCTGCGGGGCGCGCAGGGCCAGCGTCTTTCGCACGTCGTACGGCCCCAGCGACGCGAACGCCACCGCCACGCCGCCCAGCAGAAGCCACTGCGAGATCAGCAGCCCCGTTTCGCCGTTGCCGCCCTGCAGCCGCGTGCCCACGTGAAAGTACAGCAGGGCCACGGCCGCGATGAACACCATGGCCTCCGCCGGCAGCGGCACCCCGCGCTCCGCCGCCCGCCACCCGCGCAGCCGGTCGCCCCAGCCGCCGCTCTTTGCCGCCGCGTCGCCCGAGCCGCCGCCGAACAGCACCTCCTCGCGCCCGAACGACCGCGCGGCGAACACCAGCGCCAGCGCCGCATAGACGATCGTCGCCAGCACGGCCAGCACCGACGGCACCAGCGGCGCCCCGCCCGACATCAGCTCGCGAAAGAACATCGCCACGCCCACCACCGGTACCACGGCCAGCGCCGGCGTAAAGTCGATCCCCGGCAGCGTCACCACGAACAGGGGAAACGTGGCGGCCAGCTGCGCCGGCGTTAGCGCGTTCTGCGCCTCCTTGAACGACTGCGCGCGGACGGCTAGGCCCAGGAACGTGGCCGCGAACAGCACGGAAAGCGGGATCAGCGCCACGAACACCAGCAGCGCCGCGCCGGCCGGGAGCGTAAAGCGGATCTGCGTCACCGTCCCGAAGCGGAAGATGCCGGACTGGAAGGTCAGCAGCATGCTGGCCAGGTTCGCCACCGCCGCCGCCAGCCCGATGAGCGCCACCGCCGCGAACTTGCCCGCCACGATCTCCGACGCGGGCACGGGCGCCGTCAGCAGCGTCTCCAGCGTGCCGCGCTCCTTCTCCCCCGCGGCCATGTCGATGGCGGGGTAAAAGGCGCCCAGCAGCGTCATCATCACCAGGAGGAGGGGGAGAAAGCGGCCCAGCGCGTAGCCGCCCGCCTCCTCTGCCGTGGCCACGGACGAATCCGCCACGGCCAGCGGCGCCGCGAAGCTGGACGGCAGCCCCGCCCCTCGCAGCCGAAGTGCGAGCAGCGAATCGCCCCACGCGTTCAGCCGCCGGTACGCCAGCTCCTGCGCCCGCCGCGACCGGTCGTTCGACGCATCGAACAGGATGCGGGCCTCCTGCGTCCCCACGTCCGCCCCGGCTCCCCGCATCTGCCCGTCCGATGGCAATGCGGCCGATGCAGCCGATCCAGCCGATGCAGATCCAGCCGATGCCGGTCCGCCCGCAGTCGATCCAGCCGATGCAGATCCGGTCGATGCAGATCCGGTCGATGCAGATCCGCCCGCGGTCGATTCAGCCGATGCAGATCCAGCCGATGCAGATCCGGTCGATCCGTCCGCCGTCGATCCAGCCGATGCCGATCCAGCCGATGCCGATCCAGCCGATGCCGGTCCGCCCGATGCCGTTCCGCCCGATGCCGTTCCGGACGACGGCATCGCACCGATGAAGATGGCCGCCTCCACCTTGCCGTCGCGGACGGCGGCAACGGTCGCGCTCTCCGCGCCGAATACGCGGATGGACGAATCCGCATCCAGGAATCGTACGAGCCCCGCGTCCGCGCCGGCGACGGCCACCTTGGCGGGTTCCGCGCTCAGCTGCCGCTGCCCAAAGATGGCGAGCTGCTGCACCAGCACCAGGATGGCCGGGTAAAGCAGCGTGGGCAGCACGAGCATCATGAACAGCGTGCGGCGGTCGCGGGCCGTCTCGCGCAGCTCCTTGGTGAGGACCGTGCGCACCGTCTTCCAGCGCATCATTCGGCCCCCCGGGCAATGCGGAGAAAGGCGCGCGCCAGGTTGGGCTCGCCGCTACGCATCACGATCTCGTCCGCCGTCCCCTCCTCCACCAGCCGCCCGCCGGCCAGGATGCCCACGCGGTCCGCCAGCAGTTCCACCTCGCTCATGTGGTGCGTGGAAAAGAGCACGGCCCGCCCGCGCGCGCGCGCATCCGCCACGAAGTCGTAGATCGCCTGCCCGCTCAGCACGTCCAGCCCCAGCGTGGGCTCGTCGAGCACCAGCGCGGGCGGATCGTGCACGGCCGCGCGGGCGATGCTCACGCGCTGCCGCTGCCCCGTGGAGAGCCGCCCGCACAGCCGGTCCGCGAACTCGCCGATGGCGAACTGCCGCACGGCACCCTCCACCCGCGCCTCCAGCTCGTTGTCCGGCACCCCCTGCAGCTGCGCGAAGTAGCGCAGCAGCTCACGCGCGGTCAGCCGGGCGTACAGCCCCATGGACGCGGCCAGAAAGCCGAGCCGGCGGCGCACCTCCAGCGGCTGCGTGCGCGCGTCGAACCCGTCGATGCGCGCCGTGCCGTCCGTGGGGGCCAGGAGCGTGGCCAGGCAGCGCAGGGCGGTCGTCTTGCCGGCCCCGTTGGCGCCCAGCAGCGCGTAGACCTCGCCGGGCGCCACGCGCAGCGACAAACCGCGCACCGCGACGAAGCCGCCGTAGGCCTTGGTGAGCGAGTCGAACTCGATCAAGGGGAGAAGAAGTGCGTGAGTGCGGAAGTGCGTGAGTGCGGAAAGTGGCACCGGCGCGGGGAAGATACGGCCGCTGCCCCGGCGGCGCGACGTCCCCCACCCCCCGGCCCGCCCCCCGGCCCCTCCCCCGGCAAACTGCGCCGGGAGAGGGGGAGAACTTCAACGCGGGATGCCGGGAATCCGTCCGGAGCGGCTGAAGCCGCCGCTGGGAAAGCCATACGCCCCGTCTCGGCTCGCTTGCGCTCGCCGAACGGGACTTCAACTGCGTAAAGCGCCGACGGGGAAGGGTTTCCACACCGGCACCCCGCCGTGCCGGACCCGTCGGCGAAGGCCGGCATCACGTTTTCGGGCCGCGATTTCAATCGCCGGGTACGGATGCGTGCCCATTCCTCCGGCACTCGCCCGTGCCGCGCCGACGGCCCCCGCCCCCGCACACACCCTCCGCCGCCGCGACGAAACCCCGTAGAAGCATACACCCCCTCCCGCGCGGTCTGCGGGAGGGGGTGTACGAGCCTGAGCGAGGCAGGGGGAGGGCAAGCGCGCGCGCTGTTCGGCGCACGCACTCACGCACTCACGCACTCACGCACTTCCGTCCGCACTGCCCTACTGCTTAAGCGCGCGGATCTCCGCCGGCAGGGCGAACGTGGCGTCGGGGATGGGGTTGGTGTCCATCTCCTTGACCGTCATCACCATCTGCTGGCCCGCCACGTTCATCAGCGTCCGGCTGGGCATCTTCACCCCGCCGAAGTCCTTGTACTCCTGGAACTCCTGGGTAGACTCGATGACGCCCATCTGCGACTCCATCCGCGACGACATGGTCAGCAGCAGCTTGGTCTCCACGTCAAAGCAGCCGAACGCCTCGTCGCCGTTGGTGGCCACCATGCGCACGCGGTAGCACGGGCGCCCCGCCATCTCCGTGCGCTCCACCGTTTCCATGGTGGGGAACAGGTGCTCAAAGCGCAGGTTGGCGTCGAAGTCCGACTGGCGAAGCGCCTGCTCCAGCTCGGCGCCGTCCAGGATCTGCGCGCCCGACATGGGGTTGGAGCTCCACGCCACCTCGCCGTCGTAACCCGACTTCATCTCGCCCAGGCTGGGGATGGTCATCACCATCGTCATCTTGTTGGGACGCGCCTGCCAGATCTCCATGGTCATGGTCATCCCCGCCGCCGGCATGGAGACCTCGCCCACCATGTGCCGGTGCTGCGCGCGCCCCAGGGCCTCCGCGCCGCCGATGGCGTTCACGTAGGCGTTGACGATGTCACGCGCGGCGGGCAGCTCCTGCGCGCGGGCGGGGGCGGCGGCCAGGGCGGACGCGGCACCCGCGAGCACCAGCGTGCGGACGAGATTGGTTCGTACCTTCATGTCCAGCTCCCTCGTTCGTTTTCGAAAAGAAAGTGTGGCGGCCCCATTCCCCCGGCCGCACGAAGGGGCTTTCCGGCACTACCGCGGTGCGGCGGCGCCGGCCTGGCTGCGGATCCACGTCACGGCCGATTCCATCGCGGGGTCGCGCCCCGCCAGCAGGGCCGCGCGCGCGGGCGGCGTCACGGCGTCGGGGACCACCCCCGCGCCCTCCCACTTCTCGCCATCCGGCCCGACGAAGTCCGCCACCGCGTGCAGCAGCACGTCGCCGTTGGGCAGCCGCGGCATGAGCGAGGGCAGCGCCTGCCCCGCGCTCTGTACCCCGAAGACGCGCGCGCGCCCAAGTGCCTGCATGCCGCCCGCGAAGAACTCCGACGTGCTGGCCGTGCGCTCGTCCACCAGCACGGCCACGGGCCCCGCGAACGGCACCACCGGCCGCGCGTCGGGCGACACCCGGCGGGGATTGATGACGAAGTGGATGACGTCGCGGCGCGTGATCATGGTGCCCAGCGTGTCGCGCCGGTTCACGAAGTGCCCGGCGAACCCGGACGCCATGGCGCTCACCCCGCCCGGGTTGCCCCGCATGTCCACCACGATCCCCGCCGTGCCGCGCAGCGCATCCACCGCCCGGTCCAGGTCGCCCGAGACCACCGGGAGCCAGATGGGAAAGCGGATGACCCCCACCTCGCGCCCGTCGCCCGCGGGCACCCGCTCCGTCTCCACCCGCGCCAGGATGGGCGGCAGGTTGCCGAACGTGGCCATCCGGCCCTGCGGCTCGCGCAGGACGATGGACACGTCCGTCCTCCGGTCCTGCCCGTCGCGAAAGCGGGCGCGCACCGTGTCGCCCACCGCGCCCTCGAACGCCGATTCCATGGCCTGCGACGCGAACGAGGCGTAGCGCCGCGGGTCCGATGACGCCGGAAGCCGCGACAGCGCCTCGCGCAGGCGCGCTTCCGTCATCTCCCCCGCGGATTCCACGATCCACCCCGGCCGAACGCCCGCCGCCTCCGCCGCGCTCCCGGCCATCACCCGCGTCACCAGCAGCGCGTCGTCCGCCCAGCGCAGCTCCACCCCGGCGCTGCCCGGGTGCTCCGCGGGCCCCGCCCGGTCCGACGCCAGCGCCTCGGCCGCGTCGCCCGGGATGACCACCAGGTGCGACATGCGCAGCCGGTCCAGCATCCCCTGGATGATCACGCGCAGCTCCGCGTCCGTCCGCGCCGCGCGGGCCTGGGGACGCAACTCGTCGCGCGTGGCCTGCCAATCCACCCCGTTGAAGGTGGTGTCCCAGAACGTCCGGTGGATGATGGACCACGCCGTGTCGAACGTCGCCTCCGCCAGCGCGGGCTCGATGGGCCGCGCCTGCGCGGCAGCCGGCGCGTTGCCCGGCGCCGCCGCGGCGCATCCCGCCAGGGCCAGCAGCGAGCCGGCGACCAGGATCCGCCTCATCGGGCACCCTCCGCCGCCACCGCCCGCACCACGTCGTCGATGGCGCGCACCACGTCCGCCCGGTCGCCCCGCCCGTTGGCCAGGACCACGAAGATCAGTTCCTGCCCGTCCGCCGCCGTCACGAATCCGCTCATGGAGTTCACTCCCCCGATGTATCCCGTTTTGGCGGCCACCCGGCCGCGCAAATCCCCCAGCCGGCTGCGCAGCGAGCCGTCGGCCGCGCCCGAAACCGGCAGCTTGCCGCGGACGACCCCCTGCCGCGGCGTGCGCCGCACGTAGTCCAGCAGCCGCGCCAGTGCCCGCGGCGTCACGCGGTTGTGGGCCGAGAGCCCCGACCCGTCCCGGAGCACGAAGTCCGCGGAATCGATCCCCACCACGTCCGTGAGAAAGGCGCGCTCCAGGGCCAGCCCCGCCGCCCAGCTTCCGCGGCCCTGCACTTCGCGGCCCATCGTCTTCACCAGCGCCTCCGCGAACCAGTTCTGGCTCGTCAGCAGCACGGGGCCAATGGCCTGCGGCAGCGGCGGCGAGTGCCAGTCCACCAGTGCCACCGAACCGGCGGAGACGGATGCCGCGGGATCGGACACGACGCGGATCTCGTCGCGCGCCACGTCGATCCCCCGCCGCTCCAGCGTCTCGCGGAACACCGTCGCCGTCCAGCGCGCCGCGTCGTCCACGGCGAAGGATTCCGTGTCCGCGCCGGCCCCGAGGGGAACCTGCCCCACGGCCCGCACGGCGCCCGGCCCGCTCCCCCGCTCCAGGTCCAGCGTCGCCCGGCCGCCCGCCGCCACGGTGCGCGTCGTGTTCTGCAGCCGGTACGCGGCGCTGGACGGCTCGCCCGTGATCCGCGCGGGGTCGCCCACGGACGCGCCGGGAAGGATGCGGAAGTCGATGCTGTTGTCGTTGAAGCCCAGCGCGCTCACGGGGGCGGCGTACCACCACAGGCGGTCTTCCGGCTCCCAATCCTCGCGCACGTACTCGCGGTCCCACCAGCTCTCGTCCGCCACTACGGAGCCGGCCACGCGAAGGATTCCACGGGCACGCAACGAATCGGCGATCATCTCCCACACGGTCGTGCGCGTGGCGAAGTAGCGGGACGAGATCATGGGATCGCCGCGGCCGTACAGCACCAGGTCGCCCTGCAGCGTGCCGTCCACCACGGGGCCCGTGCCGTACACGCTGGTGCGAAAGCGGTACTCCGGGTCCAGGTGGTGCGCCGCCGCGGCGGAGACGATGAGCTTGAGGTTGCTGGCGGGGACCATGGGCCGCGCGGCGTTGCGCGCGTACAGCACGACCCCCGCCGGATCGCGCACCTCGATGCCCCAGGTGACTCCCGCCACGTCCGGCCGGGCGAGCACGGCGTCGATGCGCTCGGCCAGCCGCGCTCGCGCGGGCGCGGAAGTGGCGTAGGGATGCGAAGCTGCTACATTGGCGGCCTGCGCGGCGGCCGGGACGGGCGCCGCGAGGGCGAGCAGCAGGGCCGCGACGGGGCGGCGCGAAGGCAAACGAAGTAACGACACGGGGCCGGGTGACTGGGGGAATGAGCGAAATCCTGTTCGCGGACGACGACGAGGCGCTGCGCCGCATGGTGGGCGACCTGCTGCGGCACGCGGGACACACCGTGCGGCTGGCCGAAGACGGCACGCGCGCCCTTGCCGAGGTGCGCCGCCAGCCGCCGGACATGGTGATCCTGGACTACCGCATGGGCCGCCCCGACGGGTTCACGGTCTGCCGGCAGATCAAGGACGATCCCCGCGTGGGGCACCTCCCCGTGCTCATCCTCACGGGGCAGAGCACCATCGAGGACCGGCTGGGCGGCTTCGAGGCCGGGGCGGACGACTACCTGGCCAAGCCGTTCGACGCGCGCGAGCTGCTGGCGCGGGTCGCTGCCCTGCTGCGGCAGGCCCAGCGCGCCCTGGACCGCAATCCGACCACGGGGCTCCCGGGCGGCGAGGCCATCCAGCGCGAGATCGACCGGCGGCGCACGAGCGGCCAGGCGTTCGCCGTGGTGTACTTCGACCTGGACGACTTCAAGCCGTTTGCCGACCGCTTCGGGTTCGCCGTGGCGGACGAGACCATCCGCGAGGCGGGCAAGTCCATCAGCGCCACGGCCGAGGGGCGCGCGGACGCCTTCGTGGGCCACGTGGGCGGCGACGACTTCGTGCTGGTGTGCCCGGCGGACGAGGGGCGCGAGCTGGCCCGCATTGCCCGCGCGCGCTTCAGCCAGGCCCTGCCCCGCCACCTGGACGACGACGCCGTGCGCGAGGGCGTGTACACGGCCGAGGACCGATTCGGCGTGGAGCGCGAGTTCCAGCTCACGCGCCTCTCCGCCGCCGTGGTGCGGGTGAACCCCGCGCGGTGGACCACCCTGGAGCGCCTGGGCGAGGTGGTAGCCGAGGCCAAGCTCCGCGCCAAGTCGGCGGGCGCGGTGGGCGTCGCGGAGACCGAGCTGTAGGGTTCTGCGCGTAAATGTAACCGCCCCCGTGGGATGCGCTCAAGGCGCACGCCGCGGGGGCGGTTCGTTTCGGCAAAAACCTGTGGTCACATTGATTTAAATTTTCCTGGTGAAAAAAGCCAACAAAATTAATTATTCACCTATCATGAGGACACGCCTCGTGAATAATTCGGCTCTCCTGCACGGCCGACTGGACCTCCGAGCATGCGTCTCCTCTCATCCTTTCTCAGCGACCTCCGCGCCCTCCGCGTGAGGCCATCTTTGAAGCGTGACGTGCCTGATGGCGAGTCCGCGAGCGGATTCATCGCCCCAGAACGGGCACCGCCCGCCCCGGAGATCCGGAGCGGGCGGTGCTTGGATGCTGACTGGCCGACGCCGATGCTACAGCCGCAGCGTGCCGTCCTGGGGAAGCGGCTGGGGCTGCGCCTGGGTCGCGTCGGAGAGGGACGACGGCTGCAGCTGGGTCGCATCCACCCGAGGCGACTGCAACTGGGTCGCGTCCGGAACGCGAGGCGGCTGCAGCTGGGTCGCGTCGGCGGCACGGGAGGGCGACTGCAGCTGCGTCGCGTCGGCGGCACGGAAGGGCGACTGCAGCTGCGTCGCGTCGGCGGCGCGGGAGGGCGGCTGAAGCTGGGCGGCCTCGGCGCGGGGCTGCGGCTGAGCCGGGAATGCATCCGCGCGCGGCTGGGGATGCGCCGGGATCGCTTCGGCGCGCGGCTGGGGATGCGCCTGCGCCGCCTCGTGGCGCGGCGGCGCGGGGGCCGAGCCCAGCAGCAGGTCCATCTCCTCGGCCGCGAGCGACTTTTGGCCGGAGTGCATCAGCTCGCGGAACTCGTACACGATCACCCCCTCGCGCGTCACGTCGGACGATACGCGCAGGCCGTCCTCCAGCGAGTTGAGCACCTTTTCCGCCCGGCGCATGGGCCAGTTGAGCGCAGACGCCACCTCCGTGACCGTAAGCCGCCCGTCCTGCTCCCCCGCCAGCCGCAGCACCGGCTGCTGCAGCGCCGCCAGCAGCGCGCCGCGCCGCTCCTCGCGTGCCCGGCGGCCGGCGCTCAGCAGCCCCACGCCCCCCGCCGCCGATAGGGCGCCGAAGAGAAAGGGAACGAATTCGAGCTCCGCGACGCCGATCATCAGCATCATGGCGGCGAATGCGAACAGGGCCCACGCGCCCACGCTCCACTTGCGGCTCCCGCCACCGTCCTCCGGCAGGTCGCCCTCGGCGGCCATCATGGCCGAGAGCGGCGTTCCCCCCGCGGCCGACGACTGCAGGGCCAGCATGTCGCCCCGCCCCAGCGTTTCGCCGCAGCGCGCGCACGAGCGGTGGTTGTGCCGCAGCAGAAAGTACAGGATGCCGCCCGAGGCCATCAGGGGCGACGTCATGGCCGCGAGCAGCACCAGCGCGGCGATGTGGCCGCCCTGCGAAAAGTAGCTCACGGTGGGGCCCTGGAATCCGCAGCGCGGACAGGTGACGGCCGCGAGCGGGATGCCGGGCGAGGCGTGCACCACGGCCGGCACGCCGAACCCGGCCGGCCGCGACACGGGCGCGCCACAGGTGTCGCAGCGGGTACGACCTTCCGGTACCCTGGCTCCGCAGGTGGAACAGTACATCCGGGCAATCCTCCACGCCGGCCGGGGGGACGGCGGCGTCATTCAGTCGGTGGGCGCGAAACTTCGCCGGGCTGGGGGCACGTACGGACGCACGCTGGGGAAAGATTCACCCCAGGGGGGGGGTCCGCGCAAGCTTTTTGCACTGCGGGGAACCCAAAGCCCTGTTGCAGTTTAGGGTATACCCAGCAGACCTACAACCCGGGGCGACCATGCGTGGGATGAAAAAGCGGGCCGCCGCCGCACTTCTGGGGGCGTTTTGCCTGCTCCCGGCCGGGTGCGCGGGCAACTTTGGGCCGGCCCAGCCGCGCCCCGGAGCCCTCGCGCACCACGTGGTGGTGATCTCCATAGACGGGCTCCGGCCGGACGCCATCGAGGCCTCCGGCGCCCGCAACCTT
Organism: Longimicrobium sp.; assembly: GCA_035638875.1. Classification (GTDB taxonomy): domain Bacteria; phylum Gemmatimonadota; class Gemmatimonadetes; order Longimicrobiales; family Longimicrobiaceae; genus Longimicrobium. The sequence goes on along the minus strand of DASQZE010000007.1, from coordinate 1,084 downwards.
CAGCGGATGATGGAGGAGGGCGCGTACTCGCTGCAGGCGCGCACCATCCAGCCCAGCCGCACCCTGCCGTCGCACACCAGCATGATCACGGGTGTGCAGCCGGCCGTGCACGGCATCACCTGGAACGACGAGCAGGTGGATGCGCAGGGCCGCGTGCGCGTGGCCACCATGTTCGACATGGCGGATTCGGCGCACCTGCACACGGCGGCGTTCTTCGGCAAGGCCAAGTTCCGGCACCTCATCCACGGCGACGCTCCGGACGAGGTGGAGGCGCCGCGCGGGCTGGAGGTGGTGCTCGCGCCGCGCATCACCCAGGACGTCATCCAGTACCTGCGCTTCAACCAGCCGGACCTTCTCTTCGTGCACCTTGCGGATCCGGACATCGCGGGGCACTCGGCGGGGTGGATGTCCATGCCCTACCGCTGGGCCGTGCGCCGCGCCGACGCCGCCGTGGAGCAGATCCGGCGGCAGGCCGTGGCGACGTTCGGCGGCGACGTGGTGGTGATCGTGACGGCGGACCACGGCGGGCACGGCCGAGACCACGGCACCACGGCCGAGGAGGACGTGCTCATCCCGTGGATCGTGTGGGGCCCCACCGTGGAGACGGGCCGCATCGCCGAGCGCATCGACACGTTCGACACGGCCGCCACGGCCCTGTGGATTCTGGGCGTGCCCGTTCCCGCGCGCTGGGAGGGCCGCCCCGTTGCCACGGCGTTCCAGACCTCCGCCGTCGCGGCCGCAGCCTCCGCCGCGGCCGCCGCGCAGGCCGAGGCCGCAACGACCCAGGCGGGCGCGGGCGGCAACCAGTAGGCGGGAACCGCACGGATCGACCGAGATATCGGGATCGGCAGAGGATCGGCGGAGGGATCGCGGGCAACAAAAAAGCGATTGAAATCGCGGCTACAACGTCACACTGTCCGCCTCCGCGGACACCACTCGGCGGGGTTCCGGATCGTGCCCGGTGGCCGATATCCGAAGACCGGGAAAACCCCGCCCCCGCCGGTCATTCGCCTCTCGGCGCCAACCATCCATGCAGTCCGCGCAGGCGGACTTCGTGCCGTTGTAGCCGCGAATTCATTCGCCT
>DASQZE010000006.1:0-4763 GCA_035638875.1 Longimicrobium sp. | reverse complement strand
ATCCGCACGAACCACCACACGCGTCCGGTCGCATCCGTCCGCTCCGCCAGCGCGATGCCCCGCGCACCCCGTCCGTACTCCGCCAGCGCGTTGCCGTGTCCCTCCCACGGGTACCAGTCCTCGCCGTCCTTGGCCGGCGGGTCGATGCCAGGGGTGGCGCGCAACAGGTAGCGGTCGTTGTTGACGGTGAACCGCCGCGGCGTGGGCATGAACGCCGTCGGGATCTCGATCCCCTCGCGGCCCAGCACCTTTTGATGCGCTTCGTAGCGCACCGTGTCGCCCGTGCGGACGGGGCGGTAGTAGTCGATGCTCCACTGCGGATCCGCGCAGCAGCCGTGGTGGATCGCGCGGAACGAGACGGGCTGGCCGGCGCGGCCCCGGAAGATGCGCTGCACCGTCCCGTGGTGCCGCATCACCTGCACGCCGCGGCCCTCCATCACCTGGAAGAGCTTGATCTGCCTCCCCTCCAGCGCGCCGAAGCCGTTCTCGTTCCGCTCGAACCACGGGCCGCTGTAGATCACGTCCGCCACTCCGTCGCCGCTGAAGTCGACGAAGTGAAAGTGGCGCGGATTCTCGCCGTACGGATCGTATTCGTCGCCTCCCCCGGACGCATCCACCGGCTCCCGCGGGCCCGTACTGTCCGAGCGGATGAGCGTGATGCCCAGCGCCGCCAGCCGCGCCGCGCGATCCCCCGGCGCCGAGCGGTCCCACTCCGCCCAGCGCATGCTGTCCATGTCCAGGAAGCGCCGCACGTCGCCGAAATCGGGCAGGTCCGCTTCCGGGGGCGCGGCGGATGGTGCGGCCGTCAGCGCAGCGCCCGGCGTGGCGTCCGTCTTCGCGGGCGGATCGGCGGCGGGCCGCTCGGAGCAGGCGGCGAGCAGGAGCGCGCACGCGGCGGTGGAGAGGATGCGCATCGGAGATGGTGGTGCGGGAACGTGATGATGATCACACGCCGCCAAGTTCGGCCGATGCGTGCCCGGGCACAAGCCTGGCGATGGACGCCGTCCGGCGGAGCTCTGCCTCGCGACCGTCGGCTCGTAGAAGTGTATCCCCTCTCCCACGCAGTTTGTGGGAGAGGGTGGCGAGGAACGAGCCGGGTGAGGGCCCCCTCGTCACGGCCCCTCGCGCGGGGCGGGCCTCGGCGCGAAATTGTCAGCGCGACCGGCGAATGCGGCCGGGCGCATCCGAAACCGACCGGGAAAGCCCTTGTGCAGATGACGGATAAAGCAGGCACGGCGGACATCGCCGTGATCGGGGCGGGGCCGTGCGGAATCGCGGTGGGGGTGGCGGCGGCGCAGGCGGGGTTGTCGTGCGTGCTCTTTGACCGCGGGGCCATCACGCAGGCCATGATGGACCATCCCACGTACGTCACCTACTTCAGCGGGCCGGAAAAGCTGGAGATCGCCGACCTGCCGTTCACCACCGCCGGTGACAAGCCTACGCGCCGCGAGGCCCTGCGCTACTACCGCAAGGTGGCCGCGTACTTCCGCCTGGACGTGCGGCAGTACACGGACGTGCAGTCGGTGGAAGGGGATGCGGACGGCTTCACCCTCCGCACCCGCACGGGGCAGGGGGAGGAGGATGCGTTCCGGGCGCACACCGTCGTCGTGGCGACCGGCTACTACGACAACCCGCGGCGGCTGGACGTGCCCGGCGCGGACGCGGACAAGGTGCTGTACTGGTTCGACGAGCCGTACCGCTACTGGGACCAGGACGTGATCGTGGTGGGCGGCGGCAACTCCGCGGCGGACGCGGCGCTCACCTGCTGGCGCGAGGGCGCGCGCGTGACGGTGGTCCACCTGTTCGACGCGCTGGACAAGGGCGTCAAGCCGTGGGTCAAGCCCGACATCGACAACCGCATCCAGGAGGGCAGCATCCCCGCGCTCTGGCGGTCGCGGCTGGTGGAGATCCGCCCGCGCGAGGTGGTCGTGGAGAGCACGGAGACCGGCGAGCGCATGACCATGGCGAACGACTGGGTCCTGGCGATGACGGGCTACGAGCCCGACCCCAGCTGGCTGCGCGAGCTGGGGATCGACATCCACCCCGTGAGCGCCGTCCCCGCGCACGATCCCGCGACCATGGAGACCAACGTCCCCGGCCTGTACGTGGCCGGCGTGATCGTCAGCGGGCACGATGCAAACAAGATCTTCATCGAGAACGGCAAGCTGCACGGCCCCCTGATTGCCGCCAGCGTCGCCGCGAAGCTGGGGCGGGACCTCGTAGCCGCGAGCTCCGGGATGAACCCCATCCCGCGCTTGATTTCCTGAGGGAGCGCACGCCGGGAACTCCAACGTTCACAGGTCTTTGCGCGCGACCGAAGGATCTTCTCCGCTGGCCGAGAGCCTTAGATGACGGACGAGGAGCTGGAGTCATCGGCGCGGACGCGCTGGCCCATGCAGGACCGCCCGTTTGGCGACGTGGTCGCGTGGGCCACGATGGAGCTCACGAAGAACGCCGCCGAGATCGGCTACGCGCGGTTCCTCTACGCCGTCCGTGAGGCGCCTTCCGCGGGGTGACGTCCCGAGAATCGACGAGGAGACGGTCATCGCCGGAACGCGAAGACCGGGAGGCGGATTCGCATCCACCTCCCGGTCTTGCTTTACGAATCGGTTCGGACGAGGGGTCAGTCCACGGCCACGGTGGCGAGCGTCTGGCCCTTGTCCGCGCCGCGCGACGCCGCGATGGCGAACACGTGGATGCCGCGGCGCTCCTCCAGCGGGGTCGGCACCACCTTGATGTGATAGAAGCCCGGCAGCCGCCCCGCGCTCACGCTGGCGACGTTCACCTTGGCGCCGTTCCCCGACAGCATGGGGTCGATGCGAAAGTTGGCCGCCGTGAGCCCCGTGACGGGCTCGCCGTTGGGATCGGTGACGGACGCGACGATGTGGTTGGTGGGCCGCTCCACCTCGGGCGCGGCGACGGCGTCTTCGGAAACGGCTTCGACGTTCAGACGGGCCATGGATTCTCCGGGGGGACTCGGTGGTGCGGCGGTGCACCGGGCGGGCGGCGCCGGGTACCTGCTCATCCCTAATATAAATTTGTTGTCCGCGAAGGTGAATAGGTTTGGCGGACTTTCTTTCGAATGGACACGGAGTGTGCGCATCCGCGGCACAAAACGGACGATTTGCGCCGCCGATGCAGGCTTCCCGCGCCGTCCCGCGCGCCGGGCGGGGTGCGGATCGGGTGCGGATCGGGCGTCCGCCTTGCATGCCCGCGTCCGGGGACGTCTTTTCATCCCCCGAGACCGCGTCGATCATCCACCCGCACGGAGCCGCCTGTGAACACGTGCATCCTGTTTCTCTGCATGTCGCTGGGCCGGCCCGCGGGCGCGCAGCCGCCGGACCGCTTCTTTGGCGAAGACAAGCTGAAGCACTTCTTTACCTCGTTCGTCGTCACCAGCCTGGCGGCCAGCGGCGCGCGCGCGGCGGGGCTGGACGCGGACGCCAGCCTGCTGGTGGGCGTGGGCACCGGGACGACGGTGGGCGTGCTCAAGGAAGTCAGCGACCTGCGCCGCGAGGGTGCCACCGCGTCGGTGTACGACATCGTGTGGGACCTGGGCGGCGTGGGCGCGGCCGCGGTCATCAACGCACGGGCCCAGTAGGCGGGGAGATGGACGTGCAGGTGCCGGAGGTCCCCGCGCGCATCGTGTTCGCGGGCGGGGAGTGGACCCCGGCCCGGGCCCGGGTCATCGACCGCAGCCCGGCGTGGCGGCGCAGCGCGGCGCTCATGCAGCTGTGGTGGTGGCTGCTTGTGCCGGTGGTGTTCTGGATCCCGCCGCACATCCCGTGGGTGCTGGCGATGCTGGCCATCGGCGCCGTGCGCGCCATGAACCGCTTTCGCGAGTACCGCACGCTGGTGTCGCTGCGGGGCCCCTGCCCCAAGTGCGGCACGGACCAGGAGTTCCCCGAGCTGGGGCGGATGAAGCAGCCGCACACCGTGCACTGCGCCGCCTGCCGGTGGGAACTGCAGGCCCAGGTGCCGCTCTCCGGCGCAGCGACGTAGGGACGCGGGGGGTCTGCGACGGCGGTGACGGGGGCGGATGAGTGTCGGCGGAGGACGGTGGATGCGAGCGGGGTTGAGGCCGCGTCTCGTCCGGAGCGAATGAATTCGCGGCTACAACGTCACACTGTCCGCCTCCGCGGACACCAACGGCGGCACGCGGCAGGCGGCAGGCAGCAGGCGGGCGGATTTCTTCTGCGGAATCACACCCCGGTGCACACGGCCCCGGCCGCGGCGGACCCGTCGGCGAAGGCCGACATTACGTTTTCGGTGCCGCGAATTCATTCGCCGGGGACGGATGCCCGCCGGCGTGCACGGCCCACAGCGTACCTGCCCAACCCGCTCCCTTTACCCGCGTTCCGGCCCGCGTAAGGCAATCCCCTACCTGCGCTCAGCAGTTCCACCACGCGCAATGCCTTTCACCGCATCCGTTTCGCTAGTATATTCCGGGCCTTCGGAGTGAGCATTCGCCGCGGAGGAATTCCACCGTGAAGAAGCAGAGCAGGTTCATGGCCGGCGCGCTGGTGCTGGTCGGTATCGTGGGGTACCTGGCCGTCACCGGCATGAAGGACTCCATGATGTACTACTACACGCCTGACGAGCTGGCCTCCAAGGTCGCCGCCGACCCGTCCGTGCGCGACCTGGGCGCCAAGGTGGGCGGCCGCGTGGTGCCCGGCTCCGTCCAGTACGATCCGCGCACGCTGGACCTGCGCTTTACCATCGTGGACATCGCCAGCGGCCGCACCACCTATCCCGTAGCGCAC
>DASQZE010000005.1:0-3833 GCA_035638875.1 Longimicrobium sp. | reverse complement strand
GCCTCCGGGCTTCCCTAGCAGGCCATGCACTCCTGCATCGGATCGGGACTCGTGACGCAGGTGTAGCCGCCGCCCGAATTGTTGCAGGGGTCTCCGCACGTCACCTCGAGATAGCACGTCCCGCCGCAAGTGTCGTCGCACGACGCGCCGCAGGTCCCGTTGCACGACGCGTCGCAGCTGCCATTACAACTCGCATTGCAGGTGGGGCAGCCGGGACAGGTGCACTGCGTGTAGCAGGTGCACTGCTCGCCGAACACCGTCCCCTTGGCCTTCTCCACCGGCGTGGTGGTGAAGCTGTCGATCCGCAGGTCTTCCAGCTGCAGCTTGAGCTTCATGGCGTCCTCCCGGCGTGGGTGATGGATGGTCGCGGATGGGGAAGCGGCCTGGTCTCCCTGCCTGCGTGCGCCGTATCCGCGGGACGCCGTCGATGTCAGCGGCGCGCGTGCACCCGACGGATCAGGGGGGCAGCCACGGTCGAGCTTCCACGGCGGGGGGGCGACGCAAGTTCCTTTCCAGACGAAACAACTTTAGCCCTGAACCTTGCGCCCGGTTCCGGTACTGCCACGATCCTGTGATACCGAATTCCACATCCAACTGTGCATCCCAGGTTGTCATCCTGAGGCCGGTCACTCCGAAATCGACGCCGGCACAGGCTTCCGCAGGCCGAAGGATCTATAGCCAGTCTCGCGAGAAACCAGGCTTTTTCGCGGCCCAAGCTTTAGATCCTTCAGTCGCTTGGGCTCCCTCAGGATGACATTCCGGTGTGTGGTTCGAATGCACAGCGGGTTGCGAGATCTGGTATGAGCAGCCGGATGCGGTCGATGGAGATCTCTCCGAAGGTTGGCGAGAGGATTCGTTGCTCCACGGGATGTCGCAAATCCCCAAACAGCACGCCGCCGGAGCGTGACGATCACACTCCGGCGGCGCATCCCTGAGCCACGGTCACTCTCGCCCCGGATCAGCGCAGGGGGAGCGGCGATCTCACGATCCGGACGTCGTCAGCGCGGCCAGGTACCGCAGGCCCGTGATGCTGGGGAGGAAGCAGTAGGCGCCGCCGCGCGTGGTGATCGTCCGCGGGAAGCCGGTCACCTTCTTGTTGTTCTTCCCCATTCTCCCCAGGGCCGGCAGGGTGAACGAGCTCGCCGAGGGATCGTCGACGCCCAGGAACACGTCCTGGCCGGAGATGTTGAACACCGCGTTCCCGGCGTCGCTCCCGCCGGGCCCCGAGGCCGAGACCACGAAGTCGGGGGTCATGTCCCACTGGCCCTGCAGGAACTCGAACTGGTTGGTGAGGCTGGCGTTGATGAAGTAGCCGATCAGCCCGCGCGGCGTGGTGTCGGGATGCGCGGGGTCGTACGCCGGGCCGTAGGGCATGGCGCGCCGCACGATGCGGTGGTTGGCGGACTCGGTGCTCACCACGGCCATGTCGCGCGGGTTGTTGCGGCGGATGTGCGCGCCGATCGGGCAGCGCAGCCCCAGCGTGTCGTCCAGCGCCGCGTCGTCCGCGTTCAGGTAGGTGAAGTCGTTGAGCTGGTGCATGGGCAGCACCTCGCCGGGCGCGTCGGGCGCCAGCTCCAGCGGGTTTCCGTTGCGCCACCGGCCGCAGAACTTGGCCGCCAGCATCTCCGGGTCCAGCCCCACATCGGCCGCGTGCGTCTGCAGGAGCTGCTCGAAGCCCGCCACGTCCTGCTCCAGGATGCGGAACGCCGCGTAGCTCCCGTTGGTGCTCAGCTCCGGCGGCTTCACCGAGTAGGTGGAGCCGTTGGCGTTCGGGTACCCCAGCAGGAACTCGCCCGTGGGCACCACCGCCTGGGCGTCGGGCACCGCGTGCTTGCGCGGCGGCGCCCCGTCCACCGTCGGCTGCGCGATGTTGTCGCGGTAGCCGAAGTGCACCTGGTTGTCGGGGAGCGCCCGGGCGTCGTGCGCCGAGAGCTCCGCCATGCACCCGGCGAACGCCGCGCGCAGCTGTCCCGTGACCTTCTCCAGCACGGCCGGGTTCTCGTGCACCCACAGGTTCAGCACCACGTGCACGCTCGTGCCGTCCCCCATCCCCCCGATCCAGTGGGCCGGCGCGCTCTCGCCCACGTCTCCCACGTTGCCGGCGGAGGTGGGGTCGGTGGCGCCGCGCTGGAACGCCTGGTCGAAGGTCTGGAGCTGGGCCTCCGGGACTCCCAGCGCCGCCAGTCCCTGGCAGGTGAAGGAGATGTTGACGAAGCAGTCCGGCTTGCTGGTCCAGCGCGCCGCCGTCGTGAGGCGCGGCACCCCGCCGGTCCCGTCCACCAGGTGGGCGATGAACGCGCGGGCGCCCGCCGCGTCGGTGATCCGCAGGATGAAGTGGCGCGCGTGGTCCACGCGGTAGCCCCGGAGGATGGTGCCCTGCACGTCGGCGTAGTCGATGGTCGGCATGGGGGAGGGAGGCGGGGTCGGGGAAGGGGAGCAGCGCCCGCGTCGGCGCGGGCGCTGCCTCTGGCGGACGTCAGCTGAACGCGGCCTTGATCAGCTGCACGGTCTGCGGATACGCCTGGTACAGCCCGCCGGGCACGGGCGGGTCGTCGCCGCTGGTGGGGGTGAGCGGCGTCCCGTTGTTGGGCGCGTGCTGCGAGGCGTCGTTGGCCGCGATGAACTTCTGGAAGGGGACGACGTTGTCCTTCACCGGGATGACCGCAGCCCCGCCCTCCACCAGGGAGAGGATCGCGTCGAACGCCTCGTGGGCGTTGTTGACGAAGTCCTGGATGTAGGCGTTGAAGTCGCCGTCGTACGCGGTGATGACCCCGATCACCCACGGGCCCGTTCCGGTGAGGCTGGGCTGCAGGTTGGGGGCGGAAAGGTCCAGGAAGAGCGTGCGGGCGTAGTGCACCGTGTTCACCTTGGCCAGCGCGCCGTCGAGCTCGGGCTGGAGGGTCGCCAGCTTGGCGCCCACGTCCTGCAGGGTGAGGCCGGGAAGCACGCGCATGAAGAGGGAGAGCGGATTTGCCATCGGATTGTCCAGTTGTGTGGAGGAAGATTGGGGATCCCGCGGATGAGCGAACGGAAGCGGTCGATACTGCTACCGTCCGTGGTGACAGAATACGGTGGTCATCGGCATCTGTCAATCCTTTTGAGCCGAAACGGCGCATTGCTGCCGATGCCGGCTCGGCGAAGCCATCAGACGGATCGTCGCGCCCCATGGCTCGGGGAGGGCGGTCGGGGCCGATCGGCGTCGTCTATGGAGTGCGTGTCCGCGTACGGCGGGATGCGCGGGCTTTGCCCCATCCCGGGCATGCGGATTGCTCCCCGGCGCGCCCTCCCGCGAGGCGGGGACGTGGACGGCAACCAGCGCAGGAGCAGGAAGATGGATCGAATGGAGCCGGGTGGCGGCGTGGACGAGGTGGGCGGGCTCGCGGTCGACTACGACGTGGCGGAGCCGCGCGTCAACCCGCACCCCGCGGCCGGCGGCGCGGCGGTGGACGAGGAGATGGAGATGCCCTGGACCCCCGAGGCGGACGTGCTGGGGAGCGGGAGCATGCTCACCGACCTGGCGCGCGGCGCGGTGGCCGGCGCGGTGGGGACGTGGGCGATGGACAGGGTGACGCAGTGGATGTGGAGCCGCGAAGACGCGGAGATCCGGGAGCGGGAGATGGAGGTCCGTCCCGGCGGCCTGGACCCGGCGCACGCCATCGCCAACCGCGTGGCGGGGGCGATGGGGAAGGATCTCTCGCCGCGGCAGCCGCACCCGGCCGGGATCGGCGTGCACTACGCGCTGGGCATCGTCCCGGGGGCGGTGTACGGCGCGCTCCGCAACCGGGTGGGCGGCGTGGACGCGCTCGGCGGGCTCCTCTACGGGCTGGGGCTCT
>DASQZE010000004.1:0-2851 GCA_035638875.1 Longimicrobium sp. | reverse complement strand
TACGACGGAAGTTTCTCTGTTACCCCTGTTCCTCTGTTCCTCTGTGTGATTTCAATCCGTTGTCGTCTCTGCAGTTCTCCGCGCCTCCGCGTGAGACGGCAGTAAAGCTCCGTGTGCACAATGAATCGTGAAATTCGGTATAATACCGAAGCTCGCAGTTGATTGTGCACCTGGATCTCAACTGCTGTCGCACACGGAGGCCACAGGGGGCACGGGGAACAAACGATGTGATTCCCCCGTGTAAGGCCCTCGTCCAGGCAAACGTGCACGACCCATCGGGGAATCGGGTGTCCTACCGGATCGCACGATGGTTGTGCATACGAGGGTTTACTGCTGCCGCGCACGGGGGAGACGGAGATCACGAAGGAAAGAGGAGACTGGAACTGCTCCCCGTGACCCCTGTTCCCCCTGTGTGAGAGTTTCTTTGAAGCATGATTGCACAATCAATCATGGAATATGGTATCACACGGAGGGCACGGAGGCCGGCGGGCGCGGCACCCCTCCTCGGTGACCTCCGTGACCTCCGTGTGAGGCCATCTTTGAAGGTGGACTGCACCGAAACCTTGAATCTGGAGCGCGGCACTTTACGCAGGGTAAAATCCCCCGTATCCTGAACGCGTCCCTTTCGATACACGTCTTTACGAGCCGGCAGCGCGGATACATCCATGCGCCACGACGACAAACCACCGCACGCGAGGCCTTTTCGCCTGCACGACACCGTGCGCCTTTCCGCGAGCGGGCTGGCGAAGGTGCTGGGCGACCTGGAGGCGCGGGTGATGCGGACGGTGTGGGAGCTGGACCGGCCCGTGCCCGCGCGCCCCGTGCACGAGCGGGTGGCGCGGGAGCACGCCGTGACCATCCACACCGTCATCACCGTGCTCAACAAGCTGGTGGACAAGGGCCTGCTGCGACGGTGGAAGCGCGACGACCTGCTGCACTACGAGGCCACGCTCACCGAAGACGAGTTCCGCGCGCGCGCCTCGCGGCAGGTGGTGGAGGGGATCCTGTCGTTCGGGGCGGATGCGGTGACGGCGTCGTTCGTGGACGTGCTGGCGGAGCGCGACCCGGAGCAGCTGGCGGAGCTCGCCCGGCTGATCGAGCGGCGGATGCGGGAGCAGGAGGGGCGATGATGCAGGGCCGGACGCTCGTCACGCGCGAAGACGCGCACCGCCGCGCGCTGCTGCTGGCCATCGGCACGCTGCTGCTGTTCAGCGTGAGCCCCGTGTTCGGGCACCACTTCGCGGAGGGGCTGGAGAACGCGCTGCGCGGCCAGGACCACCTGGGCGCGCTCTGCGTGATCGCCCTGCACGCGCTGCTGCGGCCGGTGCACCTGCTCTTCCACGCGCTCGTGGTCGCCGGCCTCGCGTACGCCACGTACGACCGTGTGCGCGCCGTGCTGCGGATGCGCCGCGCGCTCGCCCCCCTGCACGCCGCCGTCCCCGCGGAGGGCGACGCGTTCTGGACGGCCGCGACCGACGTCGGCCTGGATCCCCGGCGGATCCGCGTGGTGCGCGGGCTGCCGAACCCGGCGTTCACGGCGGGATGGCTGCGGCCGCGCATCTACGTGGCGGCCGCCGTGGCGGACCGGCTGCACCCGGAGGAACTCCGCGCCCTGCTGGCGCACGAGGGCGCGCACGTGGCCCGGCGCGATCCGCTGCGCCTTTCCCTGCTCCGCTTTCTCGCGCTCACCCTGTTCTGGCTCCCCGCCCTGCGCCGCCTGGCCGACGACGTGGCCGACGAGGCCGAGATCCAGGCGGACGACCGTGCCGCGCGCGGGCAGCCGCTGGCACTGGCGTCGGCCATCCTGTCGCTGGCATCGTGGGGCGTGCCCGGCGCGGCGTGGGCGGAGGGTGTGGGCTTCGCGCACCGCGCCGACCTGCTGGACCGCCGCATCCGCCGCCTTGCCGGCGAGGAGCCCCCGCCCGCCAGCCGCCTGACGCGCGGCTCCGTCGCCGGCGCGCTGCTGGCGCTGGCGCTGGTGGGCGCGTCGGGGGCGATCATGGCGCACCCGCTGCCGGTGGACCACGTGGCGCACCCCTCCAACCACTGCGGCCACCCCGGCGAGTCGCCGCTGGGGCACCTGTTCTGCCGCTGGGGCGTGCCGCGCGAGGCCGGGCGTCTGTGCCCGCACGCGCCGGTGGTGTAGCACTTGTTTACGACATGACCACACCCATCACACGTCCGGAGCGCGCAACCGACTTTGTCGCCGCATCTCCTGCGCGACGAAAGGAGCACGGCGCTCCATGTAAGGCAGGCTGATTTCCCCGGCGAGATAACTGTCGAAGTACGCTTGGCGTGCGATACAGCACTCCCGCAGGTTAAGGCCGAGCGTCTCGACTGTTTTCGTCACGTCATTCAACTGCGCACCGGCTGCCGGACCGGGAATTACCTGGAACTCCACGAACTCCAGCGCGAATAGCCCTTCCGGAATCGTAAACGGGTCCAGAACGATCTCCAAGTCGTTTTTCTTGGCGTTTATGCGTGCGGCCGTGAGCCGGTAGTTGGACCATTCGTAAACTTGATCCCAGGCCTTCGATCTGGGGACGACGTGGTCGACGGAAGGGTTCCCGGTCGCGGGCTCGATGTGCAATGCCAGGTAGGCGCAGAGCCGGTCGTACGCAGCCAGCATGTCGGGAAGCACCTCACGCCAGAACGGCGGGAACTTCTCGGACGGGATATCCTCGCGCCGGAGCGCTACCACTTGGCGCTTTCGCCCCGGCCGCTTGACGGCAGGCGGCTCCCCGACCAGTTCCGCAATTGCGTCGAGGCCCCGCTGCCGCACGCATGCCCCGAAGTCCGGCGGCTCGGGAACGGGAGTGACGGGAATCATGCAGCGGCCGCGATCCCTTCC
>DASQZE010000003.1:0-2778 GCA_035638875.1 Longimicrobium sp. | reverse complement strand
CTGCCACGTGGACGCCGGCCCGGACCGCACGGAGATGATGCCGGACGCGGTGGTGGACCGGGTGCTGGAGATCATCGAATCCACCGGCATCCCCACCGTCGACATCACCGGCGGCGCGCCGGAGCTGCACAAGCGGTGGCGCGAGATCGTCGTCCGCGCGCGGCGGGCGGGCAAGCACGTGATGGACCGCTGCAACCTGACCATCACCCGCCTCCCTAACTACGCGTACCTGCCGGCGTTCTTCGCGGAGCACGGCGTGCACGTGGTGGCGTCGCTGCCGCACTACCGGGAGAAGGGGACGGATACGCAGCGCGGCGAAGGCGTGTTCGAGGAGTCCGTGGCTGCCCTGCGGGAGCTGAACGCACTCGGTTACGGCGACCCGACGACCGGGCTGCAGCTGGACCTGGTCACCAATCCCGTGGGGACGTTTCTCCCCGGGAGCCAGGAGGGGCTGGAGGCGGAGTGGAAGCGGCAGATGGAGCGGCTGCACGGCGTGCGCTTCAACCGGCTGTACACCATCACCAACATGCCCATCAGCCGGTTCCTGGAGTTCCTGGCGGAGAGCGGCAAGCTGAACGAGTACATGGAACGGCTGGTGACCGCCTTCAACCCCGCCGCCGCCGCGGGGGTGATGTGCCGCAACACCCTCAGCGTGGGCTGGGAGGGCACGCTGTACGACTGCGACTTCAACCAGATGCTGGACCTGCCCGTGCACCCGGGCGTCCCCCGCACCGTCTTCGACTTCGATGCGGCCGCGCTGGCGAACCGCGAGATCGTGCTGGGGCCGCACTGCTTTGGATGCACCGCCGGCGCCGGCTCCAGCTGCGGCGGCGCGACGGTGTAACCGCCTGGGCTCACGCGAGACGCGGAGGGCGCGGAGAACTGCGGAAACGGCAAAACGGAGCCGGCGGAGGATGTCCTCTGCCGGCTCCGTGTTTTTCTTCCGCTCGTTTTCCTGAGGGAGGCGCCGCGGGATCCGGCGCGCCTCCCCCATGAAATCAACGCGCTTGCAGAGGTTTGCTCCCGGGATCTGCCCCCGGGATCAGTTCCCGGACTGCAGTTGCGCCATGCGCTCGTTCACGCGGCGGATCTCCACCTGCTGCCGGCGCGGGGCGCGCTCCAGGTACGCGCGGCAGGCGGCCAGCGCGCCCTCCCGCTGCGCCGCGTTCTGCAGGGCGATGCCCAGGCGCAGGTACGGGTCCGCGAAGAACGGCTCGAGCGCGATCGCCCGCTGGTACTGCGGGATGGCATCGTCGCGGCGGTTGGCGGACATCAGCGCGTTGCCGTACTCCAGGTGCATCACCGCGTCGCCGGGGGCGAGCTCCACGGCCTGCGCCAGGTGCTCCACCGCCTCGGCGGACTTGCGCTCGCGCAGCGACAGGCGCGCCAGGCCGGCGCGGGCCGGGTACATGGACAGGTCCTCCTCCAGCGCCCGCTCAAACGCGCGGCGCGCCTCCGCCGGACGGTTGCCGGCCTCGTGCAGCATCCCCAGCGCGTACTCGTACATCGCCTTGCTCTCGTAGTTGTACGCCAGGCGCTGCGCATCCGACGCGCGCAGCACCCGCAGCAGCTCCGTGATCTCCACCGCCGCGCTGTCCAGCTCCCCCGCACCCACGAACGAGAGCGCGCGCCAGTGCCGGAACCGCACGTTGCGCCCCGGGTTGCCGCGCACCACCGAGCCGAATTGCTGCGCCGCCTCGGCAAAGTCGCCCTCGCCGTAGTTGACGAAGGCCACCGTGGCGCCGCCCCACTGCAGGCGGCGGCCAGCATGGTGTACAGCCCCACCTCCAGCCCGCGGTGCACGAACGGGTTGCGCCGATACGCCCGCAGCAGCAGCGAGTCGTTGGCGATGACGGCTGGCCGGCGCAGGATCACGGGGTCTTCGGTCAGATAGCCGGTCCACGAGCCCTCGTCGTTGCCGTAGTACGACGCCCAGCGCGCGAAAAGCGGCTCCCGCGCGCGTGGGGTCCAGCCGCGAGGCCCAGTAGAAGGCCGCGATGGCCACCCGCGGGTTGCGCTTGAACTCGCGGTCGCCGAGCTCGAAGTACGCCTCCCAGTCGTTCGCGTCGGCGCCGCGGGACAGGCCGGGACGCTCGGGAAGCTGCGCGGATGCGGCAGCGGATACGACGAAAGCGGCGGCGAGCGCCAGCAGCAGGGCGCGTTTCGGGACGGCGAACGTGGCGGAGAGAGGCCTGGCGATGGGAGCGCGTGCAAGAACAGGCGCATAATAAGCGCGGTACTGATGGAGGACAACGGCTACCCGTGTCGGATGCGTCGTCCACTCCGTTTGCGCCTGCTTGGGAACGTGTTGTACAGGGGCCGTTTAGCCGCTGGACGGGATTGTGGAAAAGCCGCTAAGTGCCCGTGGAGTGCACGGATAGCGCACATGGAGGACAGGCATTCGTGCTCTCCAGCCCCTTGTCTTCGGGTAATCTTCGGTATATATTTGGTTCGTGAATGGGCGCCGAAGCACCCTTTGGCACACCTTGGGAAGGATTCCGAAGATGATGAGGGAGCACAATCTCGCCGATCCCCGGACGGCAACCATCCGGCACCTGCGGGAGACCGCGCAGGCGCGGGTGGAGAACACCTCGCTTCGCAGCGTGGCCCGGGAGATCGGGATGAGCCCCACCGGGCTCAAGAAGTTCCTGCTGGGCACGGCGCCCTACTCGCCGACGCTGCGCCGCCTGCGCAACTGGTACGTGCACTACGCCGCCGTGCAGGCGGGCGAGGTGCAGACGCAGGACGCCACCGCCGCGCTGGCCGTGCTCGTGCACG
>DASQZE010000002.1:0-8265 GCA_035638875.1 Longimicrobium sp. | reverse complement strand
GGCCCGCGCGCCAGGCGATGCGCGGCAACTCGTCCGGGAGCGGCGTCGCCTCGTTGGCGCGGCAGGGAAAGACGGGCGGCGGAAGCGCGCCTGCATCCCGCGGCTCCAGCCGGACGGATCCGTAGTCGTACGCGTAGCGGTCCGGCAGCAGGCACAGCCCCGCCGACGCGCCTACTTCCAGCAGCGCGAGCGGCGGCGGCAGGCGCGCGAGCACGGGCAGCAGCGTTGCGCAGCGCCCCGGCTCGTTGGTCTGCGTGCGGCGCTGGAGGATGAGGGCGCGGACGGGCTCCGCGTGTTCCTGGATGAGCCGCGCGAAGTGCGCGGGATCGTCCGGGGTGCCGTACAGGTGCCGCACGGCCGCGAACACCAGGTTCGGCTGCTGCTTGGGAGCCGGCAGCGAGGCGATGAACCCGTGCACCGCCTCTGACTCCGAGTCCGCGACGTGGCGGGCGAGCGCCTCGTACAGCGGAGACACGCCGCGCGCCTCGTGGTCCGCGAAGTCGCGGTACCGCGTGCGCAGCGCGGCGTACGTATCCTCCGGAACGCCGGGCGCGCTCATGCCGGGACGATGCGGCACCCCGCGCGCTCGGGGTGGTCGATGACCTGCGTCTCTGGCGGAAGGTCGCGGATGAGCCACAGGATGAGCAGGTCCCCGCCCGCGAACGCCAGCATCCACGCGGCGACCCACGCAAGGTCCGCGGAGCCCGTGACCCAGCTGGCCAGCATCGGCAGCACGCCCAAGCCCAGCGCCGGGAGTGCCGCCGCGAACCGGTAGCGGCGCACCGGCAGGGGCACGGTGCAGCTGGCGTACGGGGTGAGCGTGCGCACCTGCACCCCGAACTTCAGCGACGAACGCGGCGCCCCCGCGGCCAGGAACCCCACCCCGTGCAGTCCCTCGTGCACGACGATGGAAATCAGCACGAACGGGATGAACATCCACGGCGCCGTGATCCGGTTCCACGCGCCGCCCAACGCACCGGTCCCGTGCAGCAGCGCGAACGGCACCAGCACGAACGCCGCCACCACCGGGATGACCAGCAGGGCAAGCACATTGGCGCGCGCCATCGAGACGCTGCGATCATATGCGGGCGCCGGCGGCGAATCCGCATCCACCGTATGGAACGTTTCCGTGGTCATCCTGGGATGTGCTGCCCGTGCGGTGAAAGGATTCGTGGGTCCACGGAGAACGGCGCGCCCTGCCGGGATCTGCCGCACGTCATCTACGCGCCGATCAGGTCCCGGGTTTCCTACCGCGGGTCCGAACGGACGCAACGGCCCCGGCACCCCATGCGATGCCGGGACCGCCGTATCCATCCGCCGAAATCAGCCCTTGATGGTCATCAGCGGCGTGAGCTCCACGACGGGGCGCGCCAGCCCGGCGCCCGCCAGCGTGTTCACCACCGGACCGATGCCCTTGTAGGCGTGCGGCGCCTCCTGCTTGATGTCATCCAGCTTCTTCTGGACGATGTCACGGCGCAGGCGCACGTCCGGCCGCCGCAGGTCCAGCGGGCTCACCACGCGGAATCGCTCCAGGAACTGCCGGAACTCCTCGTCGTGCCCCCGCACCGCGTCGCCGCGGGAGAGCGTGCGGCCCGCGCCGTGGCTGGCGCTGGAGAGCGCCTCCGGGTTCCCCTGCCCCGCCAGGACAAAGCTGCTGGCACCCATGGACCCGGGCACCAGCACCGGCTCGCCGTAGTACGCGAACGGTGTCCCGGCCATCTCCTCCAAGCCGCGCGAGGGGCACGCGCCCTTGCGGTGCACGGCCCACGACTCACCGCCGCGCTCCTGGCGCCAGATGAAGTTGTGCGGCGCATCGTACAGCAGCCGGTAGTCCACGTCGCCCAGCACGCGCCGCAGCCCCGCCAGCGCGGTGAGCGCCAGGAACAGCCGGTTGGCGAAGGCAAAGTTGCCCGCGTTGTGCAGCGCATCCCAGAACAGCTCCGCCGCCTCTGCGTGCAGCGGCCCTTCCGGCAGCACGAAGATTCCGTTCTCCGGGTGCCGCAGCCCTTTGGGATACAGGCCGCGCACCACGTCGCGAAAGTAGCCGCCGCTCAGGTGGCCGATGGCAACGGAGCCCGTGTGCACCATCACCGTCACCATCCCTGGACGGAATCCCCACGCGTGCGCAGTGGTGCCGTCCAGGATCTTCTCCACCCGCTGGATCTCCACGAAGTGGTTGCCCCCGCCGATGCTGCCGATCTGGCTGTCGCGGCTGAGCGTGCCCGCGGGGCCCATCCAGTCGTCCAGCCTGAAGATGCGCCCGGCGGGCAGCGAGCCGCGGCGGTCCACCCGCGCCAGCTCGCCCTCCATGTCCAGCTCGTGAAAGAGCGACCAGGCGCCCTCGTTCAGTCCACGCGGCGTGGACTCCAGCAGCCCCGTGAGGCCGTTGGCAAGCAGGGCCGCGCGCTGCCCGCGGGTCATGGGAATGTTGCGGCCGCCCTCGAAGAACAGGTGGCGAAAGGCGGTGTCCAGCTCCTCCGTGCGCCCCTCCAGGTCCTCGGCCTGCAGCGAGGTGAGGTGCAGGCGCATGCCGCAGTTGATGTCGTTGCCGATGGACTGCGGCACCACGAAGCCGCGCGTGGCCATCACCGTGCCCACGGGAATGCCGCGGGCCTTGTGAAAGTCCGGGGTGACGGCCACCTGCGTGACCGCCGGCTCCGTTGCGAAGCTTTCGGGTGACGCGTCGGCGAAGCGCTCCACGGTGCGGCTCAGGTCCAGCATCTGGACCAGCTCCGTGACGGCGGATGCCTCTACGGGGACGGATTCGTTGGCGAAGAGTACGGCGTCGATGCCGTACGGGTTGTGGATGCGCACCCGGTTTTCGTCCAGGCGCGACAGGCGTGGGTCCAGTGTCATGAGGGTATCTGGGCGCAAGACAAAACCGACCATCCCGGTCGGCAGCCCCTCAGTGGGCACCGGCGGGAGGATCGGTTACGGTCAGCAGCCGCAGACGTGAATTGTGGCGAAATCACCCCAGATGCGCAAGCGTACTACGCATTGCCCCGTTTCACGTTCAAGCCCGGCCGGTACAAAAATGGAACTAAGTACGAAACTTCGCCTTTTCGCTTAGTGGCGCTGAGTACCCCGACAGATACTAAGTCAGCTGCAATCCGTTTCGCATCGGTGCCAAAGAGGCGACCAAGTGCTTGCTCCGAGAACCCGGATTTCCCCCCAACCAGTTTTTCAATGTGCCCCCATAAGTGCGGGAACTCAGCCTGTAAGAAAGTCACACGCTTATGGTTTGAAAGCTCGACCAAGCCATATTTCAGCGAGGCTGATCCAATGATCGCTTTCGAATTTCCTGTTGGATCAGCATGACATGAATCCTGTTGGTGTTGGATAGCGCGGCGAAGCATTTCCAACACGTCACGCGGAGTCACAACTCCGCGGCCATCTGCACAATGCGTATAGATCCACTTCAGCGTGGTGGCTTGGTTTGGCGGACGGTGGACTGTGGGGGGGAACACCTTGTAAAACGCCTCCGTACGATACTCAAGGTTAGATTCAAGGCGATCAATGTCTACATCTAGGTATTCGCGGATCGGTTCATTGGCATAGATCCGTTTCACCAGCATCGTGAGAATCTGTTGCTCGGTCCATCTAAGCGTGTCTGCTTGACGAGCAGTGATGTGAGTTAGGGCCACAAACCCTTCCTCACCTCGAACAACTTCGTCAAGCATATCGTCACGCAGAAAAACTTTAACACGGATTTGATCAGAAGAAAGCAACCGCATCGCCCGCAGCAAGCCTCGGAGTGCTGTCCGTTCCAGTGGAGAACGCCGTGGAAATATCTCGTCCAGACGATCAATTGCTAACCACAGCGAGAGGTCAACTCGTTTGAGCACAGCCTCAAGTGTAAGTCGAACCTTCACAATATACTCTGGCAGAAGCTCCGTATCAGGTTTGGTGGAAGGTGTGGAAGGAGAGGGACTACCGAACCCAAACTCCAATTCGCCTTGCCCTTCAGGAAAGCGCAACGTCAGCTTCGGTGTCCAAGCCTTAACTACGTTCAGGGTCCATTCAAGGATGCTTCTCAGTGACTTTTTTGCTTTGATTTCTGGGATACGTGCGTTGATACATGCAGTTTGAAAATCGGCTATTTCCTCCTCCGCCCCCTTAAGTAGCTCAGCGTAGCGAGGAGCTTTGACAAACTGCTCGTGCGCGAGAGATGTCAAGTAGATGCACCAGAACGCGACGAACTCAGCTTCCGATAGACGTTCGAAGTCGTCACGGAATGCATTGAAGACAGGATCGCCGGGATCCTCTATTCCATGAGCGACGACCACTCGCCGTTCTCTAAGCAAGGCGACTGGCAAAAAATCGACAAACGTGCGGAATAGAGCACTTTTCCCAGAGCCCTTAGTGCCCGGAATCAGATCAGCGCGGTCGCGGAGCAAATCCCAGAATGCAGAAGTTTCCACGCGAGCTACTTCAAGCAACTGATCCGTCTCAGCCACTGATGTGCCGAGGTCCAGTTGACTCAGCAGGTGAACCATCGTGTTGTGGTCGTGCATTGGTACTAATCGGTTCGGGGCGGCGGGCGGATCAGATTAAAGGCTCATGGCTCTACACAAGCTGACCTATTCTTCTTGAGTAACGCAAGTGAAATCCGATTTGTTTCGACTTAGTGTCAGCCCCGCGGGTGGAAGGACTTGTGGGTCTGGCGCAGGAAGGTGCGGTCTACGTGCGTGTAGATCTGCGTGGTGCTGATGTCGGCGTGGCCCAGCATCTCCTGAACGGCCACGAGGTCCGCGCCGCCCTCCAGCAAGTGGGTGGCAAACGAGTGCCGCAGCGTGTGCGGCGACACGTGCTTCTCGATGCCGGCCGCCTCCACGTGCTGCTGCAGGATCTTCCACACGCCCATCCGCGTCAGCGGCCCGCCGCGGGCGTTCAGGAACACGCGGCCGTCGCTCTTGCCGCGGTCCAGCCGGGGCCGCGTTTCGCGCAGGTAGATGGCCATCGCCCCCACCGCCCGCCGCCCGATGGGCACCAGCCGCTCCTTGCCGCCCTTGCCGAAGACGCTGGCGAACTCCTCGTCCAGGTGCAGGTTGCGCACGCGCAGGTCCGTCAGTTCGCTCACCCGCACCCCGCTGGCGTAGGCGAACTCCAGCATGGCCCGGTCGCGCCAGGCCAGGGGCCGCGCCAGGTCCGGCGTCTCCACCAGCCGCCCAATCTCCTCCACCGAGAGCACGTCGGGGAGCGTCTTCCACCCCTTGGGCGTGTCGATGCGCTCGCTGGGGTCCGCCACCACCAGGTTTTCGCCCAGCAGAAAGCGGAAGTAGGTGCGGATGGCCGCCACGTTGCGGGCGATGGACGACGGCGCCAGCCCCAGGTCCTTGAGCAGGAGCATGAACTTGCGCAGGTCGCCCGTGGTGATCTCGCGCGGCCCGGCGCGCCCCTGCGCCCGCACGAAGACGGCGAGCCGCGCCACGTCGTGCTCGTACGCCTCCAGCGTCTTGTCGCTGAGGCCGCGCTCGAAGCGCAGGTGGTCCAGGAACGTCTCCACCGCGAACGCGAGCGGCGGAGCGGGCTTTTCGGTGGATTTTTCTGCGGGATTGGCCACGGATGATGGATCGGGAACGGCGTTCCTGCGGGTGATGCGGGTCAGAGCTGCTTCCCCGGCGGAAGACACGAAGCCGGGATCTCGGCGGTTGGGCGGACCTCGTGCAGCGGGCGGAGGGCCCCCTCCCCCCGGCCCTCTCCCCCGCTTCGCGGGCAGGAGGGGGAGAACTTCGACTGCACCGGCAGCTTATCCGTCGGCACTCAGGCCGCCAACGACCCGACGAAACTACGTGTACCCCACGGCACCCGCCCGTGCCGGACCTGTCGGCGAAGGCCGACATCGCGCTTTCATTGCCGCGAATTCATTCGCCGGGTTCGGGGACTGGCCCCGCTAACGAGACCCCGACGCGTACTCCCGGCCGGATCGGTCATGGGGGATGGCCTGCGTCGTCCCGCTCAGTCCTTGTCCGGCTCGATGATCTCCTCGACCACCTCTTTCTCCCCGCGCGTCTTCCACCACCACCAGCCCACGATGGCGAACAGGACCACCGCCGCCAGGCCCAGCCAGCGGCCCGACGCCTCCACCTGCGAGCGGATCTGCTCCCAGTTGCGGCCGGCGGTGGCGCCCAGGTACACGATCAGCCCGTACCACAGGCCGCTCGCCAGCGCGATGGGCACCGCCGTGCGGGGCAGCGACATCCCGCTCGTGCCGGCGAAGATCGGCACCACCGCGCGGAACCCGGGAAGGTAGCGGCTGAAGAAGATCACCTTGCCGCCGTGCCTGGCGTACAGCCTGGCGAGCTTCGCCATCTGCCCCGGCTGCAGCACCATCTTGCCGATGCGGCCCTGGAAGAAGCGCGTACCGTACTTGCGGCCCACCCAGTACGTGAGCAGCGCCGTGCCCACGTTGCACAGCCACACCACGAGAAAGGTGAGGATGGGATCCGTCACGCCGCGGCCGGCCAGGAACCCGCCCGCCAGCGCGATCACGTCCGCCGGCACGGGGGGCACGATGTTCTCAAGCCCCGCCATCACGCCGATCACCACGTAGACCAGCGCCTCGGGCAGGCCCTGCATCCATGCGATCATCCGGTCGATCATCCCACCCATCCCCGGCCCTTTCCCCAGTGCGTAACCGCTTGCGGACTAGAGGCTTGCGTCGCGCCGGTGCCGCGCGTGCAGGGCGTCGATGTCCTCCAGGCTGTCGATCAAGGCGACGGCAAAGGCGGCAATTCCCTCGCCACGGCCAATCCAGCCCATCCCCTCGTTGCTCTTGCCCTTGATGGAGATGTGCTCCGGCGCGATCCCCAGCACCGACGCCAGCCGCCCCTGCATGGCCTCCGCGTGCGGCCCGATCCTGGGCGCCTCGCAGATGACGGTCACGTCCACGTTGACCACCTGGTAGTTGCGGCCCTCCAGCAGCCGGACCACGCGGGCCAGCAGCTGCAGCGAGTCCGCGTCCTTCCACGCCGCGTCCGTGGGCGGAAAGTGGCGGCCGATGTCGCCCAGCCCGGCGGCGCCCAGCAGCGCATCGGTGACGGCGTGCGCGACGGCGTCGGCGTCGCTGTGGCCGTCCAGCCCGCGCTCGTGCGGAATCTCCACGCCGCCCAGGATGAGCTTGCGCCCCGCGGCAAAGCGGTGGGAGTCGTAGCCGTGGCCGATCCGCATCGGTTTCTCGATCCAGGTTCCAGAACGCGCGACCGCCGCCGGCCCGTGCGGCCGGCGGCGGCGGAACGATACGGGCGCCGCCCCGCGCGCGGCAACCTTCAGGCGCGCGCGGGCGGGCCGGCGGATTCAGGACAGCGGGGCGGGCACGGCGGCGGGGGACGCGTCGTACACGTCCATCCGCTCGCACTCCACGCGGCGGATGTACCCCGAGACCGTGACCTCCTGTGCGCTGCCCGCCACCTGGCGGAGGTAGCGACCGGCCTCGGCGACCGTGGGCTTCAGGCGCAGGCGCGCTTCGCCGTCGTCCGTCCGGATCACCAGCTCAAACTCCGCGCCGTCCATGCAGATGCCGGGCTCGCCGCTGATGTCCACCACCCGTCCCGTGCGGAACGAGGGGACCTCGAAGGTGGGCTCCTCCTCGCCCCCGCCGCCGTCCTTGTCCTTGCCGGCGGCCGGCTGCGCCACGGCGAAGATGCGCACGGTGACCGAGTTCACGATGCCCTGCACGCCCTCGATGCTGGCGATCCGCCATGGCACGCCCTGCCCCGCTTCGCTGACGGCGGTGTCGAGGGCCTCCTGCAGGTTGCCGGTAGTCGACGTCCCGGTGAATACGCCGTGCCCCTGATGGTTGCTCATTGTGGGATTCCTGGGATGTGTTTGCATGAAAGACCCGCCTTGGCCACGTGCCGTGCGGGTAGTGGGAGTGCGTGGCCGCGCTTCCATCCGGTCTCGCGGCACACATTGGCCCTTTGGCAACGGGTGGACCGGAGCGGCGTACGGTGGGCTTTCCAGCAGGCAAGCCGTTGCAGTTCAAAGAGCTGGATGCAGGTCCTTGCGGATTTTGTCTCAGCGCACGTGGTGGGACGCACGAGCCGCACTGGGGCACGCGGGGACGCGACGCACCGAGTGGAGGCGGATCGCGGGATGGTCGTGCGGATTTCGGGATTGGGTGAGGCGGGATCCGGAGAGGCGGGATCCGGCGGGACGGGATCCGGAGGAGGCGGGGATCGGAGAGGCGGGGATCGGCGGGACGGGAGCGAATGAATTCGCGGCCTCGCGGCTACAACATCACACTGTCGGCCTCCGCCGACACCG
>DASQZE010000001.1:0-6021 GCA_035638875.1 Longimicrobium sp. | reverse complement strand
AGCCGGGCAAGTGGACGCCTGCCGTCATCACCGAGCACCTGACGATGGTGTACCGCGTCTTCGTGGGCGAGGTGACGGGTGGGCCGGGGATGCGCCTGAAGCTCACGCCCTTTCGCCGGCGGCTGCTCAAGACGTTCATGCTGCCGCACATGCTGTTTCACCGCAGCTTTCCCCGCGGCGCCCCCGCGCCCCGCGAGGTCCGTCCCCCGGAAGGTGCCCCGCTCCCCTCGAAGGAGACGGCGCTGGCGCAGATGCGTGACATGGGCGAGCGCTTCGAGCGCGAGGCGGCTCGGGCGCGGGCGGCTGGCTGGACCTACGTGACGCACCCCTTTTTCGGGCAGATCGACCTGACGCGCGGGATGCGCCTGGCTGCCGTCCACATCGAGCACCACACGCGGCAGCTGGCGTCCATCAAGGGCTGATCGCGAGCGGCGACGGCCGATGACATCGTTCGATCGCGCGTGCCGAAATCATGACGGAAGCCCTCCTCCGGACGATCCGGGGAGGGCTTCCGTGCATGTGTGGATCAACTCCGGACCGCACGGCGGCGAACGCGGCGGACGCGCAGGTCCGGGCGCGGCTCAGCCGAACGCGCACTTCCGGCACGGAGAGCCGGTCACGCAACTGGCCAGGCGGCACGTGTAGTCGTAGCCGTCGCTGGGAGAGCAAAACTGGAGCGTATTGGCTCCCAAAACCGTTCCCCGGCCCCGTAACGCGGGCTCGACCACGAACTGATCCACACGGAGCGCCTCCACATTCAGCTGGAGCTTTCTCATGCGTGTACCTCTTTCTGGAGAGTAAGACACGGCGTCACCGGGCCGCGCGGTTCGTGCCTTACACGATGGCGTGTAGTTCCGCCATGCGCAATGCCGTCCTCAGGCAGGACTCTGAGGAATTGGATAAGCGGAGCCAGGAAACGATCTGGGAGCGCGGGGCACGGGGATGCTCTGCGGCAGCGGGATCTGCGGCTGCTGCAGCGTGGGATAGAAGGGCACCGGGTTGGTGACGAACTCGCGCGTGGCCCGGCGCCAGTTCTCCACGGCGCGCGGGGGCTGCCACTCGCCTTCGGGGCGGCCCGTGGCCAGGGTGACGTGCATCACCCGCGGCACGGTGCGCAGCACGGCGATCTCGGCGCCCGTCGCGGCATCCGTGTCCGGCAGGTAGACGTGGCCGGGGTCGTTGCTGTCCGCGCCGTAGCCCTGCAGCCCGATCTGCGCCGCCACGGCGTGGAAGCGCGGCAGGTTGCCGGGGGACACGTTGTAGTCCGCGGCGCGCGCGGCGGGGCGCCCAAGCCGGTCCACGCGCGAGTGCCACGAGGTGAGCGTGGTCGTCGCGAACGGCCCCGGCCGCACGCGCCCCTGCTGAAAGATCCACGCCTGGCGGTCCGCCGGCCGGTACGTTTCGCGCCGGCTGGCCGAGATGCCGCGCCGCCGCAACTCCGCCTCGAAGCGGCGGATCATGGACATGAACACGGGGTCCAGCTGCATCAGGTCGTTCTGCACGTTGCGCACGGATGGGCCGTAGTTCGTCCGCAGCACGCGCCACTCCCACTCCTCGTAGCTCTCGCCCGGCGCGGGGTGCGGCATTCCCGGCACGCCGACGGTGTGCGTCCCCGGCAGCGGCGTCGCGGGGCGGTACACGGGCACGTCCAGGTACGACAGCAGCCCGAACTGCCCCGGCCCCTGCGCCCCGAAGCGGCAGCGCATCTCCGCCGCGCTCGGGTTGCGGCGCAGCGTCTCGATGGACTGGATGCCGCACTCCGCCCACGCGTTGGGCGCGGCCGTGGCGGCGGGCGGCAAGGCGGACTGCGCGGCTGCGCCCCCGGCGAGCGCCAGCGCTCCGATGAGGACCGATGTGGCGGATACGGCGAACTTCATCTGCAGCAGTTCAGCGTGGCGGTCCCGACGCATGTGACGATGAGCCGGATCGTGGGCAGTCCCGGGCGTGGCCTTCGTTCTATGTGGCGACCGGCTGAATGTAGCACGCGAGCGCAAAGTGCCAAGTGCCGGCGGGTGTCTGCGCACTCGGCACTCTGCACTTACAAACGAGCCCGGGAGCAACCGAAGTCGCTCCCGGGCCGTCGTTCATCCAGCACGGGCTGGCATCAGCCCGCGTCGGAGCCTCTTAGCAACCGGCGCCGGCGCAGGTGTAGCCAAAGCAGGTGCCGACCGCGGGGTCGCAGGTAAAGGCACAGCTGTCCGCACAGGTGCCGGCGCACGTCTCGTAGCAGGTGTAGCCGAAGCACGTGCCGTCGGCCGGGTTGCAGGTGTGCTGATTCTTGCTGGCGTGCGCCATCACCGTGCCCTTGTCGGCGGCGATGCCGGCGGTCTCGAACGACTCGATGGACAGGTCCTTGATCTTCAGCTTCTTCATGGTTCGGTCTCCAGGTTTATCGTACGGGATGCCCCGGCGTGCCGGGGGATGCTTCGGGCTGCGACTTCGCGGCCGGAGATGGTCGCGAGTACTCGTGCCGCGGGCGCCCGTACGCCGCCGTCGCGGGCCGGCCGGAAGTGGCATCCACAAGATTGCATCATCCGGAATTGTCGACCAGTGGAACGGAGTGATCTTAACTGCGCGTTCATGGATGAACTCCGCGTAAATTCGTGCAAGCCGAACCGGTGGAGCGACTTGAAGGTCCGGAAGCCGAACTGCTGCCTCGCGGGTGGAAATCGGGGTGAGGCAGGTGCGCCCCAGAGTTCCTCGGCCGGATGCAATGACGCTCCCCTGGCAGGCGGCCAGGGGAGCGTCTTCGATCCGCATCTGCCAGGACCGTCAGCAGTAGATGCCGCAGGTGGGGAACAGGGAAAAGAAGCAGTACTGCACCGGCTGGGTCGGCGCCGCCGCATCGTGCGCCTGCACGGTACCGCGCGTGTCCGCGGGCCCTGCGGCCACGGCAAAGGTCTCCACGCGCAGCTCTTCGATGTGCAGCTTCAGCTTCTTCATCGTGCTCCTCCAGTGCATCCGTGGCTTGCAACCGCGGCGTTCCGCCGCGGGGCAGGGAAGCGGGCGGGGCGCATGGTGCGTGCCATCCGCCCCGTTTCCGCCGCGTGTGGAAGGCGCTCCCGGACGATGGAAATGCGCATCCCGGAATCCCTCCGCCTCCGTCTATCCACATCCACCACCCTGGATGCGACTTTGTGCCTGACGCTGGCCGAATGGGGGCGGTCATGTTCGTCCATGGACTTGCGGCACAAACCGTGTAGTTTCCGCCGGGATGTGAACAAGGTGAACCCCGTCCACCCACCGCGTACCTGTCGAAGGGCAAAAGACCATGATGCAGAGTCCTTTATCCGTGATCCCAAGCGCGGAGCTGCTCGGCGCCGGCGTCGTGCGGGAGTTGCCGGCGGAGCTCGCGCTGTCCGCGTGGGAGGTGCTGCGGCTGGTGATCCTGTGGGCCGACGAAGGGCGGGGGAGCACGGCCGCGCTGTTCGGCCCCGGCGGGCTCGATGCGATGCTGGAAGAAATCATGGGCGACGCGCCGCTGGCCAAGGGCGAAGACCCGCGGGTGCCGCTCGCCGCCGTCGTCGCGGAGCTCATCCAGCCCGAGCCGGATGAGCCGCTGATTGCCCGGGCGTGCCTGTGCATGACCGAGTGGGCCCTGCCGCGCCAGTACCTGGTCACGGCCCTGGCCTTTTCCGAGGCCGCCGCCTACGCCATGCCCTGCGCGCGCTACGCGTTCCTGGCGGCCAAGCTGCACCGCCAGTACGGCCGCCACCTGGACGCGGACCGGCTGCTCGCCGTGGCGGAGAAGCTGGCGCGGGAGGAAAAGGACTGGGAGACCAACATCCGCGTGCGCCTGGCCCGCGGCAGCGTGGACCTGCTGCACGGCCGCTACGAGCAGGCCAAGGCGCTGATGGTGAAGGCGCTGCAGACGTGCAAGCGCTACCGGCTCACGGGCGCGGTCCTGGGAGAGGCGCACCACGACCTGCTGGTGGCGGAGACCAGCCTCAAGGACTATCCGGCCGCCGCCGAGCACGCGGACGCGGCCGTCGGCGCGTATGGAAAGGGCCATCCGCGCCTGCCGCACCTGGCGCACGACCTGGCCGGCTTGTGGATGGAGCAGGGGGATTACCAGAACGCACTGACGGTGCTGCAGTCGCTGCTGGCCAGGCACTTTCACTACGACCCGGTGCTGCGGCTGATGACGTACGCCAGCGCCGTACGCGCGGCGGCCGGCAGCGGCGACAGGGCGGTCTACACCCGGCTGGCAGGCGAGCTGGAAACGGCGCTCGCGCAGGCCGCGCCGGTCACGGTGCGGCACGGGCCCGCGATGGTGGATGCCGCCTGGGGTGCGTCCATCGCCAGCGACCGCACCCGCTTGGAGCGCTGGGTCGGGCTCGCGGCACGCTACGGTGCGCAGATGCAGCAGCCGGAGGTGGTGGAGGATGCAAAGTCCGTCGCCCACAAGCCGTCCGCTCCACGCACGGCGGCGGCGCGGGTGACGCGCAACCAGGGCCTCGCCCGAAAGACCCTCGCCGCGCTCGCGGACAGCGCCGCTGCCTGAGCGCCGCCCGCGAGCCAGGCCACGGCTAGTTGCCGGAGCCGAACAGGTTAGGGCCGCGGCTGGTGCTGTCCGCCGGTGCGCTGTTGGCCTGCGCGTCGCCCTGGGCGGCAGCTTCGCTCGCGGTCGGCGTCGTGCCGCAGGCGGTGAGGAAGGTGAGTGCGGCGATGGCGAGGACGGCGGACATCTGCTTGGTCACGGGCGAGCTTCCGGGAAAGGGTCGAGAGTACGGGAACTGCCGCGGATCACGTCCGCGGCAGGCAACGCTCATCCCGTGAACCGGCGTTGCAGTTGGCGATCAGTTGCCCGAGCCCATCATGTTGGGCACGCGCGCGGCCGACGTGTCCTGGGGCGCTTCGCTGGGCACGTCGTTGGCCTGCCACTCGGCGGGCGCGGCGGCGTCGCTGTCGGTGGGCGCGGAGCCGCACGCGGCGAGGACGGCAAGCGCGGCGGCGGCGAACACGACGGTGATCTGCTTCTTCACGGGAGCCTCATTCGGAGCGGGGGTAATCGGACGGAAAAACCGCCGGATCATCCCGCCGCGAGGCGCATTCGGGCAACGAACGGGCTCTGTAGATGACCGCCTGTTTCGCGCAATTACGGTCCCCGACCGCATCCCTCATGGAGCCGGGAACGAAGAGGCCGCCGGCCCGGACTTCCGGGACTGCGGCCTTTTCGCACCACGAAAGCGGGGACGGCGATCAGCAGGTGCGGCCGGCGCAGCTGTTCTCGCAGGTCAGGCAGTCCACGTTGGTCTCGCCTGAGCCACCGGTGCCGGCGCCGTCGTCGGGGAGCAGCACGGTGTCGCCCAGGTGCGCGTGCGCGGTGCCGCGGCCCATGTGGACGGGGGCGGGCGAGAACGACTGCACGGCCAGGGTATCGAGGTCCAGCTTGAGCTTGCGCATGGCTTCTTCTCCAGGTGAGGGGATGAATCGGGAAGTGCGGATCCGCGGACGCCCCGAACGCAGGACGTCCGCGCGGGTGCTAGTACAGTCCCGGGTACGACGCCAGGCCCGCGTCCGCCGCTCCGGTGCGAGGGCACAGGCCGCGGCAGGTTTCGCCGGTGCAGAACACGTCGCGGGTCTCCTCCGGCAGGGGCGCGACGCCGATGGCGACGTTGTCGAGGGTGGCGGCGTGCGCGTGGGCCGTACCGCGCCCCGTGTGGTCGGCGGCGGTCACGAACGACTCTACGGACAGGTCTTCCAGCTGCAGCGTGAGCTTGCGCATGATGTGTTCTCCGGAATGGGCGGATGGGGCGGGACGTGCGCCGCCGCGGGGCGGCGGCGCGGGGAAAACCGGGGGCGGATCAGCAGCAGTTCGTGGCCAGCAGGGCCGTGTTGCAGCACTCCGTCTGGTGGTGCGACGGACAGCGGGGACCCGTGGGGGCCAGCATTTCGTTCGCCTGCACGGTAGCGCGGGCCGGCAGCCCTGCGCCCGCGGTGAACGATTCCACGGCCAGCGCGTCCGGGTCCAGGCTCAGCTTCCGCATCAGATCTCCGGGTGCGCGATGGCCGGCTCAT